>JABWAN010001068.1 GCA_013361015.1 Candidatus Zhuqueibacterota bacterium
CCCAGTGACGCCCGACCTGTTTCGTCTTCCTCATTGGAGTCACATCCCCGCGGCCTTGATTTTCGCTTTTTTCTTACCGAGCGCAGCCTGATTAGTGCGATCATTCTGGAGGAAATTGATTACGCCACCCTCGACAGCGAAATTTCCGCGGAAGACATTCAAAAAGCCACCACCAATTTTCGCATTCTGCCCGTCAAGCCGGAAAGCAACACCGTCGAGATGATTTGCTATAATTTCGCGCATCACTTTCTGCGCGAACGCGCCGTGCGCCACGCGCTTTCTTATGCTGTGAATCGCGAAAAGATTGTGCGCCAGTTTCTCTTGAATCGCGCCGACCTGGCGCGTGGCCCGTTTGAAAAGGAGAGTCGTTTTCATGCTTCCGGCTTGAAAGATTTTGGGTACAATCCCAAAAAAGCGATCGCGCTACTTGAAGAAGCCGGCTGGCTGGAGACGAATAAGGAACGCATTCGTACGCGCAACGGCCAGCCTTTGCGCTTTCGCCTCTTGTTTCCAGAGGGGATGTTGCTCAAGGAGCAATTGGTCCGGCAGATCAAAATTGATTGGAATCAAATCGGCATTGACGTGGTACCGATTCCGGTGAGTGCCGCCGCCTTGAATGATTCATTGCGCCGCGGGCGTTTTGACGCCGCGTTGGTGCGCAACCGCTTTGAAGAAGCGGCAACCGGCTTGACGAGTTTTTTTGGTGACGGCTCCGGCAAGGGCAGTTTTAGCTATGCCAACCCTGGTTTTCAACACACGACCAATCTCAGCCGAAACTTCATGAATGAAAACGGCCTGCGCCAAGTGGTGTTGCGCATGCAAGTGCTCTTGAATGAAGATCAAGCCGCCACGTTTCTATTCCATCCCTGGCTGACAATCCACATCATCAATGCCGCAAAGTTCGAAAATTATCTGAATCAAGAAGGCTTGCCGCGACCGTTTCAAGAATGGGTTATTCGCAGACGTCCTTAATGCCCTGTCATGGTCGCACTCGAGCTTATTCCCGGCTAGCCGGTTCGAATTCAGACCTATTATTCTGAGTAGTAAAGATGTTGGTGCCTCGCATCCCAATCGTTCATCGCCTCTTTACCCGCCTCCTGGTATCACATATTTTGCTGGTATCAATTCCGCTTTTAATTATGGGGCAGATTCTCGTGACCGCCGCGCAGAGAACAATTGAACAAACGATCTTTGAACGCAATCTGGAAATCGCGCGGCGCTCCTCCTGGCCCGTTCGCGCAACCTTGGGGCGCGCGCGTGATCTGTTGCATTTGAGCGCACAAAGCCCAACGTTTTTGACGTCGGATCGCATGGGACAGGAATTGATGATCAACAATTTGGTCAATCAATATCCCATTTTCAAAAAGATTTCGCTCTTTGATACCTTGGGGCAAGAGATCAGCTCAACCGCTTATGGTGCGAACATCAATCCCATGAGACGCGCCGAAGTATTGACTAGTGTCCGCCGCAAACAGAGTTTTACTTCAGAAGTGTACATGGCGGAGGAGAAGTTGCCACTCATGGACATTGCCGAGCCGGTTATGGTCTTTGAGGAAGTCATCGCCTTTCTTTGGGCCGAAGTGGATTTGAAAACGATTTGGGCTCTGGTAGACAGCAACCTGGTCGGCAAAGATAGTGAGGCGTTTATATTTCGACTTGATGGCCAGCTCATTGCGCACACGGATCGCCGCTTGGTGCTCGAGCGACAACATTATAAAGCTGACGACATTATTTCTGCGATCGCCAGCGGCGGGAGCGGCCATAAAGTTTACACCGATGCAGACGGTGTTGAAATGCTCGCGGTCTACGCCCCACTTGCAGAAGAGAAATGGGGCATTGTCATTCAACAGCCGACTAGTGAAGCGTTTGCCCCGATGCGCACGGTTCGGTTTCAGGTTTTTGCTTTGATGCTTTTGGGCGTCATTATTGCGGCTTTGGTGGCGGCATTGTACACGCAACAAATTGTCAAGCCGGTTAACCAACTCCTCGCGGGCATAGAAAAAATTTCCGGCGGTGATTTGAAGTATCGCGTCGCGCGGATAGGCCGTGACGAACTTGGGACTCTAGCCTTACATTTCAACGCCATGACCACCAAGCTGCGCAGGATACAAAGAAAGTTGCAGCGCTCACAACGCTTCGAAATTTTGAATAAACTCTCCGCCGTGCTGTCACACGAAATCCGCAACCCGCTCAACTCGATG
>JABWAN010000063.1 GCA_013361015.1 Candidatus Zhuqueibacterota bacterium
AAGCGATGATCGCGTGGTGGTCGCGCGGTTGGCGGCGCTGAAAGATGAAGATGAAGATGTTCGTAGGCAAGCGGCGGGCGCGTTAGGAAAACTAGAGTACCTTAAACCAATCTCTGTACTTCTAAATCATTTAAAGCACAACTTGAGCGGCTATCGCACTGCCGCAGCGCATGCTTTGCGTATGAAAGACGTGCCATTGGACAGCACGCTCCAAGTACTCGCGCACATGAAGCAAGACGAACGCCCGTGGGTTCGCCTCGGCGCATGGGAAGCGTATGAGTTGCTCGAAGCCCGTCGCGACTCGTTGGTGCAAGTGGTCGCGTTTTTACAAAAGGCCGATTCTTTGTTTAATAGAAATCAGTTGTCAGTGGCCAGTAATCAGTTTGAATCAGCGTTTGAGCGCAATCCCAAAATCACGCGCACAGACAGCCTGAACGCCGCCCGCGCCAAATTTCAGCAAGCGCGCTGCGCAGCCTTGCTCAAACGCAAAGGGGAGGCACTGGATCATTTGCAAACTGCATTCGAATACAACCCCGCCCTGCGCGACACGCTGCAATCCGAAATGTCCCAGCCAAAGAACGATTGGAAAATTTTGGAGGGCAATTGGTATTTGCGCGATGTTCTTTTGAAGAAGGATTGAGGGAGTTTGGGATTGATGGCTGTATATTTTTGAGGCGTGCAATGGCGATGCTTCGAAAGCATTGCTTTTGACGCGATCATTGGCTATGATGAAAGAGAAAATTAGAATATGCCTCCCTGCAATGGAAATAACCCGCGAGGTGACACATGCGAGTCGAAGCTCTAAAAGTCGAAAATGGTTTCTTGATTCCGTTCACGAACTGGCTTGCTAATGTCCAACAGGATCGAATACTGTTGGACGTGGAAATCGTCGAGAAGGCAAGGCTGGAGGAAGGCTACGCCATTCTTGATAATCTAGTGGGATTTTGCGCTTCGGAGAGGGCCGATGCTTCCGTCAATCACGACGCCATCATTTACGGCGCGGAGCCGGGCAAATGACCTTTGTTGATACCGGCGCTTGGATTGCGCTCTCTGATCGTAAGGATCAAAATCATGGCGCAGCTCTTGGCGTTTATGGTCGCTTGAAGCAGCAACGCGAACGTCTCGTGACCACGGATTATGTCGTGGATGAGACCATCACTCGTTTTCGATATGATCTGAGTCATTCCGCGGCAAGCCAGTTTATTGATTTGATCGAGCAAGTCGAAAGGACCGGCGTTCTGAACCTGATCGGGATCGGCGGCAGTTTATGGCAAGAAGCAAAAGCCATTTTTCGGCAATACGATATCGTCGTTCTATCCTTTACCGATTGCACCAGTTTTGCCGTTTGCCAAAAGCACAAAATTTCCCAAGTTTTTGCTTATGACCAACATTTTGCCATGATGGGGCTTACTCTTCTCTCCTGAATTTGAATTAACCCCGCCCTGCGCGACACGCTGCGCGCCGAAATCTCCCAGCCGGAGAACGATTGGAAAATTTTGGAGGGCAATTGGTATTTGCGCGAGGTGCTGCTGCAACAGAAAAAGTGATTGCTCTTTTCACGAGTATTTCATAAAACAGAAGGTGTAACACAAGGAGAGAATCCTATTATGAACGACTGCATCGCGTCGAATCCGCAAATTCTTGGCGGCAAACCGTGCGTCAAAGGCACGCGCATTCCAGTGTACATGGTGCTGGAACTTGTCGCAGCCTCCATTCCATTCCATTCCATTCCATTCCATGAGATTCGCGCCAAGTATTATCCGCAACTTTCGGATGAAGACATTCGAGCTTGTATCGCCTACGCGCGCCAGATCGTGCAGAATGAAGAAGTTCATTTTGCGCTTGAGCAAGCCGCGTAAGGCTTTTGCGGATGAAAGCGTGTGGGAAATCGCGTGAGAGTTCGTGCGGAGGCACGGCCATGACTTGGCGACTGTCGAGGAACGTGGTTTGGCCGGTGCGGCAGATGATATTGTGCTGTCGCAAACACTCTCTGAAAAACGAGTGTTGTTGTCGCGTGATCTCGACTTTTCGAATATTCTGCGCTATCCCCCCGCCATTCATTTGGGGATCATCGTTCTGCAAATAAGGCCGGAAACCACCGATACTGTGCATCGTGTTTTGGCGACGGTGCTCGCCTATTTCAGCCCAGAATCCATTCAACAAGCTCTGGTGATCGTGGATCACAACAAGTTCCGTGAGCGTAGATGAGACTCGCCAAACGGATCAGTTGTCGTATCGTCTAAAACGAAAAAGATTGTTAAAGGTCTTTCAGTTTTATGGTGCTTCAAAAAACTATGCCCTCCCCCATCCCTCCTCATAGAAGGAATTTTCAGAGAGGTCCGGAAGAATCTCATCTATTGTTGGACGGTCGCTCGGCAATTGCCGCGACCACGTTGCGGCGCGAGTTTGAGCGTTTCGATTTGCGCATGTCGCAAGCCGCAATGCAGGAGTATCTGCGCTGCGAGTATGAACAGCATGGCCTGAATCGCGTGTTAGATTTGCTGTGGGAATGGGAAGCGTGTGTGGGCTATTTCAGCCCCGCGCGTTTGCAGCAGAATCGGCGGTATAGTTATGAGGATGCGGAGACGGGCGTGACCTTTCGTGCACAGATCAATTTTGCGCGCAACAAGTATTCGCCCACACCGGCGACTTCTTCCGCCACGCGCGCGCTGCATTGCGCGATTTGTTATGACAATCTCGACTTGCCGGGGAAGGAAAACCTACGCGTCTTTAAATTCACTTTGAACCAAGGCCGCGAATATTTTGTGCAAGTCACGCCCTTTCCGCTGTTCGAAAAACATTTCGTCGTGATCACGATGGAAACGCTGCCCATGCAAATGAGCCGGCAAAGTTTGGAAGACTTACTCTGCTTTGTCGAGTTGGCGCCGGGCTACACCGGCTGCTCGAACAGCGACGTGGAATGGGCCGGCGCTTCGATTCTCGCACACCATCATTATCAAGTGTTCGAAGGGCTCGACCTGCCGATTATGCATGCGTGCGTTCTGCCCGAATATTCTATTGCTGAGGAGAGTCTCTCCGTTGGGTTGCTGCACTTTCCAATTGCATGCTGCCGCGTGACGAGCCGGCAGCGCGCGCTTTTTCTATCGGTGTGCGGAAAGATGATTGAGCGATGGAAACAGCTCGAGCCGGGAAAGAACACGTGCAATCTCGTCGTCACTCAAAACGAAGCAGGCTATTGCTGCCACATTCTGTTTCGCAATCCCGCCTTCCGAACCGCGCAGGAGTTGCTCGCAATCAAGTCAGAGGGTGTGGGCGTGGTCGAAGTTGCGGGCGAAGGCATCTATCCCGTGCCGGAGGGCGATAATGCTGCAGCAATTTGGGCGAAGATCGAGCACGAGGGACTCAACGTGATCAAAAGCATCATTGCGAGCAACAATCCCGTTCCACAAAAAGATTTTGGAAAATTGTTCGAAATGATGCGAACGGTTGTGGAAGAAGGCGCGGCTTTATGAAACTCGCTTTTCTCTCAGGAGTGAGACTTTCATAAAAATGCTTTTTAAACTCACACGGAAAGATCACGGCCATGCACGAAGCGCAAAGCCAAAACCATCGCAGCACGGTGCAATACGAAGACGTGGATCAAACTTATTTTACGCAACGCAAATTGCGCAAGAGCGCGGGGTGGGTGATGCTATGGGCCATGGGCGTGGGCGCGGTGATTTCGGGCGATTACTTCGGTTGGAATTACGGTCTCACAGCCGGCGGCTTCGGCGGGCTGCTTATTGCGACGGTGGTGATCGCGATTATGTACGTGTGCATGGTCTTTTGCATCGCGGAGTTATCCGCGGCGCTGCCGCATGCGGGAGGCTTTTATTCGTTCACGCGGAATGCGTTCGGACCGCTCGCGGGGTATCTCGTGGGCGTGACCGATACGATTGAATACGTCATCACACCGGCGGTGATTGTGATCGGCATCGGCGGCTATCTGCAAAATCTCTTTCCCGAGGTGCCGGTTTCGATATGGTGGATCGCGGCCTATGCGCTCTTCGTTGGCATCAATATTCGCGGCGTGGAGATTACGTTCAAAGTCGGCTTGGTGGTGACGTTGTTGGCGATGGCCGTGCTCGTGGTATTCTTCGCAGGTGCGTTGCTGAACGACGCCTTCAGTTGGGACGCAGTGTTTAACCTCGCGCCCGAGGCCGGGCAATCCACTTTTCTGCCGAAAGGTTGGTATGGCATTTTTGCGGCGCTGCCTTTTGCGATTTGGTTCTATCTTGCCATCGAGCAATTGCCGCTTGCTGCGGAAGAAACCGTGGACGTGGTGCGCGACATACCGCGCGCATTGATCTTCGGAATCGTGACTTTGCTCGCGCTTTCCATTTTCACACTAGTTCTGAACAGCGGCGTGAACGGTGGCGCGACTGTGATTGGCGCTTCGGATGCGCCGCTCGCGGAAGGCTTTCGCGCGGTGTTTGGAAGCGGCGCAACTTCGACCGTGCTCACGTTAGTGGCGCTCACCGGGTTGATTGCGAGCTTTCATACGATCATCTATGCTTATGGCCGCGTGCTCTTCGCGCTCTCACGCGCCGGCTATTTTCCGCGCGCCTTATCTTTGACCGGATACAAGAGCAACACGCCGCATCGCGCGCTCGTGCTTGGCGCGTTGATCGGCTTGCTGTGCGCGATGCTCATCGATCGTTTCAACCAAGGTGTCGTGGGCGCGGCCTTGTTGAACATGGCGGTGTTCGGCGCGGTGATTTCATATGCGTTCGTGATGCTCGCTTATTTGCAGCTCAAACGCAAACGCCCGAACCTGCCGCGGCCGTATCGCAGTCCGTTGGGCAATGCGGGCGCGTATGTCGGTTTTGTGCTCGCATTGCTGTCATTGGCCGCGACCTTTGCGGTGCCGGAGTATCGCGCGGGCGTGTGGGGCGTGGCGGTGTTTATGCTCGTGGCGCTGTTATACTTCGTGCTTTATAGCTCGAAGCGTTTGGTTGCGCAAGCGCCGGAGGAAGAAGTGGCGTTGGTTCTCGAAGCGGAGAAGGAATTGTCGCCGCGGTGAGAATTGGCAATGCCAAGCGGCCAAGGCCAGCGCCACGTGCGTCTGCAGAGATTGTCAGATCAACAAATCGAGCGCGGCTTGCAGCTCGCTCGCTGCGTGCGTATCGCCCGCGGTGCGTGCGGCGTTCAAGCCGGCCTCATAAATCGCTATGGCCTGTGTCTGCCTCTGCAAGTTTTCCAAAAGCTGGGCATACTGATAATAGGTGGGCACGTATTGCGGGTGCTCATTCACCAATTGTTGAAAGTGCGCGATGGCTTCATCGTTCAAACGCAGCTTCACGCATTCCAACGCCACGAGGTAGCGCGTGAAAGCGTCGCTGGGGTTGGCATCCAAACTTTTTTTAAGTTTCTCTATGCGCGTGGTGTCCATCATGTTCTCCATGGTTTTTTTATCTGCTGAATCCGATAAGCCCGCTTGCAAGATTTTATTGCGAAACGCCGTGCTGCGTTGTTTGCGGATGAAAAGTTCGCCACGAATGCCAAAACTCCTGATAGGCCTGCACGACAGGCAATTTTCTGCCTCGCAAAACCCCCTCGACACATTCGCCGCGCCAATTCCATGACGATTGCGTCGGCGTATCCTTCAGCAAAGAAGTGAAACCCTCGAATTCGAATCTGAGTGAATCACACTGCCAAACATGGAAAGAAGCGCTGTCGCTTTCCACAGCCACGAGTAGATTAACTCCGGCCAGCGTGTCATTAAGCACTCTGTGCGCGAGCAGATCGTTCCAATCATACGCGCGCGCGGCCTCGCCAATTTGCACGCCAACGACCCACGATTTATCCTGCCAGGAAAGTGAATCGGTGCGCGTCAACTTGCCTTGGCTTTTGCCTTCGTCGTAATTTCGCAGGCCTTCATATTCTTCCGCGAGCGTGCTATCCGCTTGCAGGATGAGCGTGTTTGGATACTGGCCGAGCCATGCCTGCAGACGCATTTGTTCGGAGGGAATCTCCTCCAAAGTTTTTCCTGCCCGCGGGCCGACAATGGCTTCGCCATTCACCTGCCGCCACCAACTTTTAGTCGTGGCATCTTCAAACATGGCGTTGAAGTGATCCATACCCACCAACCGAAAGTCTTCGAGTTTGCCTTCAACAAAAGGACTAAACACGCGCCCCGTCCGGCAAACGGTGCAATAGGTGATCATCACCGGCGTGTTGCCAATCGTATCGCGCACTTGGTGATGATATCCGATGATTTCGAGTGGATAAGCTTTCGAAGCGCCGTTGCGATGCACGCCCAGTACCAAGTTCTTCTCAGAAATCTTGTTGGCGGAGGCCTCTGCGAAAATTTTGTGCTTCGGTTGATAGAACATTTTGTCTGCGAGGAAGCGAAAATTAAAAAAGTAGAAAACGGTTGCGAAAAGCGCCGTGACAAGGGCAACGCTTACCTTCGCCCGCGCGCTGCCAAAACGGAGATAGTGCCAAACCGGGTACGCAATCATGAGCAAACCCAGCAGCCGGAACGCCATGATGTGATTGTGAATGAAATACGCCGTGTCAATCGTTTCACTGCGCTGGCTTCCCGGAAAAGGCATAATGAAATATACGCGCAATATCTCCATGCCGATGAGCAAGATCATTCCCGCTGCAAACCAAACGGCTCTTGCCATTTCAAACGCCTCGAGTTTTTGTTCATGAACAACCTTTCTCCGCACCGCCTTTGTGTGCCGGTGAAAGCGTCGCGCGGGCCTCGCGGCTTTGCGGAGAGGGAGCTTTGGGGAAAGTAGTTGCATGCGCCGTGGGGTAAACGAAACCAAATAAAAAGGCCATTGTAAAGAAAAAAATGCTGGAGTGTAATACTCCATATTCGGCGGCAAAACGTAGCGCTGTCATCCTGACGATCCCGCGTGGTGGAGCAATGCTCGCCACGCTTTCCTTTTTGGTTTGTCGCTGCTCGTTCTTGAGTATCTTCTCTGCTTGTTTACCTAGGGGCTGGTTCACCGAGCTGACTTAAAGCGCTTCGCAGACTTCAAAAAGCAAAAACTCGTGCTCTCATGAAACGTGAGAAGCGATGACGATGCGACAACGGTTGTGTCAATCGGAATGATCCTTGGGGAATTTTGAGTTTGGTGTCCGGTGCTCGGCCGCTTCCTTTTACATGGTACGTTCCGAACGTGCGTTCATGCGCATGGCTCCAAGCCCCCTCGCGCGAAGAGACCACCTAGGTAAACAAGTGAAAAACGCACCTCGGTGAAGCAGCGACTAAGCATAAAAAAAGAAACCTGGCGTTTTGCGATCATCTTGGTGACGTTGAGAAGCGACGCTGGTATTTTCACCACTAGTGAATGCAGCCGCGCCGTGTGGAATAAGATTTCAGCGGGAAGCGAGACCGCAGAGACATGTGCAATGCTTTGTTTTTGCCGCATCGGCTTTGCCGGCGCCGAGGACGAGCGCGAAGCGCTTTAAATCTCGTGTGCGGCAGGCATTAGGCAACGAAAATATGCTTGACTCTGGCGAAGCTTTGTTTGTACATTCAGCAACTTTTTAAACGATGATAGACGTTATTCACGGGCGTGCAATGGCATCTCTGAATCGAAACGTGCTCATCGTGAATCAGAACTACGAGCCGATGAGCGTGATCACCGCGAAAAAAGCGGTGGTGTTGATTTACTTGGGCAAGGCCGAGATTATCGAGCGGCATCCGAGACTGGAAATTCGTTCGGTGCGCACGGCCATGCCCTTTCCGAGCATCGTGCGCTTGATTTCGTTCATCCACATTCCGCGTAAACGCGTGGTGCTTTCGCGCAAAAACATTATCAAGCGTGACAGCGGTCGTTGCCAATATTGCGGCTCGCTACAAAAGCCGCTGACCGTCGATCACGTGTTGCCGAAGAATCGCGGCGGTGAAGACTCATGGGAGAATTTGGTGTGTGCGTGTGTGTGGTGCAACAATCGCAAAGGCAATCGCACGCCCGAAGAAGCGCGAATGCCGTTGCTGCGCCGGCCGCAACGTCCGAATCACATCTTTTTCATGCAGCATTTCGTGGGAGTCGTTGACGAGCGTTGGAAACCTTACTTGTTTATGAACTAGGCCACTCTCGTCGTTACGCCTCGGTTGCTGCACGGAAAAGCAGCCGAGATCATTAAACGATGCGTCCTCGGCTTGGGTGCATTTGAAAGAGCAGGCACGAGACGCATTTTGTTTTTCGTCATAATTCAGACCTTCCAGGTCTATAAGGCCGGGAAGGTCTTTTCACGTTTAATCTTGAAAGTTTTTTTACTCTTGATGAACAAACGACGCATTCTCAGCGGTATGCGTCCGACCGGTCGCCTGCACATCGGCCACTACGTCGGCGCGCTCGAAAACTGGGTTCAACTTCAAAAAGAATTCCACAACTTTCATCTCATCGCAGATTACCATTCGCTGACCACCACGCTCGACACCTCCGCGTTTTATGAAAACACCATCGATATGGTGATCGACTGGCTGGCCGCCGGCATCCTGCCCGAACAAAGCCCCATCTTCCGGCAATCGCAAATCAAAGAGCATGCGGAATTGTACCTCATCTTCGGCATGCTCATCACCAAAGAGCGCTTGGAAAGAAATCCCACGCTCAAAGAGCAAGCCCGTGATCTGCAATTGGACACGCTCATCTACGGGCATCTCGGCTATCCAGTGTTGCAGGCCGCGGACATTCTGCTCTATAAGGGCGACCTCGTGCCTGTGGGCGAAGATCAAGCGCCGCACGTGGAGATCACACGTGAGATTGCGCGAAAATTCAACAATAGCTATGGGCGTGTGTTCCCCGAGCCGGAAGTACGCCTCACGCAATTCGCGCGTTTGCCGGGGCTTGATGGCGATGCGAAGATGAGCAAGTCGCTCGGCAACACGATTTTGCTCTCCGACCCACTGCCGGAGGTGCAGGGCAAACTGCGCAAAGCCGTAACCGATCCCCAGAAAATTCGCAAGGGCGATCCGGGCCGCCCCGATATTTGCCTGGTTTTCACTTATCATAAAAAATTCAATCCGAATGAAACGGGCGAGATACGTAGCGGCTGCGAAAGCGGCGCGCTCGGATGCGTGGAGTGCAAGAATCGTTGTGCGAATCGCATCGCGGAATTTTTGGCGCCGATGCAAGAGAAACGCGCACACTACGAGGCACATCTCGATGAAGTGAAAGACATTCTGCACCGGGGCGAAGCCGTGGCGCGCGCGGAAGCGCAGAAAACCATGGACGAAGTGCGCAATGCCATGCAATTGGGTGTGATTGAATAAACCCCACCGTCCTTGTCATTCCGTAGGAATCTTTTTCAGATCTGGCGGCCACTCCCAGTGCCAAAAGGATTCTTTCAGAATGACATGTTGATGAGAAGGAATCCGGACGAAGCACTTTATGGCGTATCGTGTCAAACTGAACATGTTCGAGGGTCCGCTCGACCTTCTGCTGTTTCTGATTAAAAAAGAAGAAGTCGATATCTACGACATTCCGATTGCCGAAATCACGCGGCAGTTTTTGGAATACGTCGAGATCATCACCTTGCTGGATTTGGAGACTGCGGGCGATTTCATTTTGGTCGCAGCCACCTTGATTCGCATCAAAGCGCAAATGCTCCTGCCCAAAAATCCCGAAGAGGGTGAGGAAGAGGAAGAAGACCCGCGGCAAGAGCTGGTGCGCCGGCTGCTCGAATATCAACAATTCAAAGAAGTGGCTTTGCAGTTCGGCGAATTGGAAGTGCGGCAGCGCGATTTTTTTCGTCGCGGTTTTTTCGACTATGATTTCAGCGACGCCGAGCCGGAGTTTGTGCCGAATACGAGCAACCTCACGCTCTTCGATCTCATGGCCGCGTTCAAACGTGTGCTCATGCGTGTGCCGAAAGAAACGCAGCATCGCATCGAGCAAGTTCCTGTGACCATCGACGATCAAATCGACTATATACTGCAGGAAATCGAAGTCGAGCGCCAGTTGTTGTTCGTTAATCTGCTGCAAAAGCTGCCCGGCAAGATTTACATGATCGTGACCTTCATTGCCTTGTTGGAAATGATGCGTCGCGGTTTGATCGAGGCCACGCAATCAAGCCCCTATGGAGAAATTTGGATTCGCAAAACTTGATGGACTCAAACGACCTCAAACGCGTGATCGAAGCGCTCATCTTTGCTGCCGACGCGCCTTTGACGCCGGAGCGCATTCGCGAGACGCTGGAAACGTGCAGCGATGAAGAGCTTGCGCAAACCGTCGAAACCTTGAACAGCGAGTATGCCGCCTCCGGCCATGCGTTTATGATTCGCCACGTAGCCGGCGGTTACCAAGTGACCACGCGCCCGCAATTCAGCAATTGGATCAAGAAGCTTTACCTCGGCCGGCAGAAGACGCGTTTGTCCCAGGCCGCGTTGGAATCGCTCGCGATCATTGCCTTCAAACAACCGATCAGCCGCGTGGATATTGCGCAGATTCGCGGCGTTAATTCCGACGCCGTAATCGGCACTTTGCTCGAGCGCAAGCTCGTGACCATCAGCGGCCGCTCCGAGGCCGTTGGCCGCCCGTTGCTCTACAGCACCACGCCGGAGTTTATGGAATTTTTCGGCATCAATGATTTGGCGGAATTGCCCAAGCCGCGCGAGATTGAAGAGTTGATCGGCAAAGAAGGCATGCCCGAAGAAGTGCTGCAAGCTTTGAGCAGCGACAAGCAACTCAAGCTGCCCATCAGCTTCGAGCCGGAAGCTGCGGTGGAGAATATCAATCTGCCACTGCTCATGCCGGTCGCAACCGAGGCCGCAGCGGAACAAGCCGAAGCCACGGTGCTTGAGAACGTGATCACAGAAGAACCCGCGGCTCTCATGGAAAAATCCGATGAGCCGGTTTTATCTTCCGCAGCGGATGCTGCCGATTCCGCCGACTTCGAGCAGAAGGCCGAGACCGCTCCTTTTGTCCCAGAAGAAGTGCCGAATGAAGCAGCAGCATCGACTTCTGATGAACTAGCTGAAGATTTTTTCGCTTCTTCTGTTGTGGGGGAAGATTCGCAGAGTGAAGAAGAGCCTTCGACGATTGGTTTGCAGGAGGAAGCGACTTCCCTTGATACCGTTAGCGAGTCGCCGGTTTCAGTTGAGGCCGCAATGCCGGAGGCTGTGTTGCCACAACTAGAGGCAGAAATGCCTGCGCCGGCTGTTCCTCAAAAGAAAAAGGAGCGCAAACGCGGCAAGCGCGCGACAACGATTGTTGATGATGTCGATGGCCGCATGGACGCTGTGACGCCGCAAGCCGAAAGCGAGGCGCTCGCGGTTGAGACTCCGGCGGAAGATTTCGTCGCAGAAGAAGAAAGCGCGTCGCAAGCTTCGGATTTGGCCGGCGAGGTTGTGGAAGGCGCTACCGAGGCCTCAAATTCGGAAGCGCCGGCTGAAGCCGATTCTTCTGAAACGCAAGCTGCGCCCGCACTCGAAGCGCTGCCGGCCACGGAGCTCGAACTTGATGTCGTTGCGATTGCGGAAGATGTGCTCGAACCCGATCCGGAGGAGCAATCGTTTGCGGTCTCCGAAGTTGAGCCTGTGACCGAACCGGTTGTGGTGGAAAACAGCGCAACCGAAAATCTCAAAATTGCCGTGCCGTTGCACGAAGAGACCACGATGGATTCGTTGCCAGAATTATCCGAGCCGCAAGTTGTGGAAGTTTCGCACGACGAGGCAGCAACGATCGTCGTGCCGGCAATTGCTGAGGGTGAATTGCAGGAACTCGACTCATGGCCGGAGGTAACGGAAGTGCAAGTCGAAGAGCCGGTGAATTTCTCGGAAGCGTTGGCTCCAATCGCGTTGTCTACAAATGACCGTGACGATGAGGCGACAACATTCATCGAAGCTGCAACGCACGGGTTCGAGAGCGCGCCATTCGCACCAGAAGAGCCTTTGGTAGTCGGACCTGTTGCGGAATTTGAGCCTGCTTTAGCAGAAACGCTGGTTGCCTCAGAAGCTGTCATGCTTGCCGCCTCGCCAAGTAATGTTACTGAAGAAACGGCTCCGCAGATTATTGCGACGCCGGAGAACGGCGAGCAAATGCGCGCGGGCCTCACAATAGAGGAGGCTGCCGTCGATTTGGCGCGGCGCGAATCCGAGGCCACATATGAGGAAGAACCACGTTTTTTCGTATGACCCCGCCGTTGCGCGGGGAATGGGAAGAGGCGCCAGCCGAGGACGAGCGCGGCCTCGTAAGTCTGCTCAAGAGAGCGGTGGGATGGCTGAAGAACACTTTTCAAAAACTGTTGGGCAGATGATTCGTCTCAATCGTTTTCTCGCCATGTCCGGCGTGTGCTCGCGGCGCGAAGCCGATCGTTTGATCGAAACC
>JABWAN010001069.1 GCA_013361015.1 Candidatus Zhuqueibacterota bacterium
TATCTTACCAAAGACACGGCCGGCGAAGAACTGATCGAGGCCATCCGCAAAGTGTATTATGGCGGAAAATACCTTACGCGTAGCTTGGCGGAACAAATGGCCGGATATCTCCAGCACGCCGAGGGCAGGCCGCTGCACGAGAGCCTGTCGGACCGCGAGTTGCAAGTTCTGCAATTCATTGGCGCGGGCAAAACTACGAGCGAGATCGAAGGCCGGCTTTTGCTCAGCGGCAGCACCATTAAAACCTATCGCCAGCGCATATTGCAGAAGCTCCATTTGCATTCGACTGCGGAGATCATTCATTACGCGCTCAAGAACAATCTCGCGGATTAGGCCACGCCCATTTACCGTGCGGAGCATTTTCCTTACGGCCGAAGCTGTTCCGCCTTACGCATGTTGTCCGCATGTAGTTCACGCCATATTAGTAGTGTAGCTTGATGCACGGCTCTCACGATTAACCCTTCAAGAGATTTTGTGGGGCCTTTCTTTCTCTCATTTCCCTTATCGCTCCGCGCGGCGGAGCTCCAGCCTGTGTGAAGACGTTCGAATTGGTCAATTCCTAGCAAAGCGAGGAATCTCGACGCGCGTTTGTCGACCAAGAGACGACAACGCAGTCGTTCTTTTGGGTACAACTCCCCGACGCAAAGTTGACAAAACAATCGTGCTGGAGACGACATATTTTTTTCTGCGCTTTTAGTAAGATTGGCCGTGAATGGTGAACCGAGCAACCAAAGAGGTGCAGGCGTTTGTGCGAAGATCGCAACGTGCTAGTCGTGAAGAGTGGCGGTAACATGAGGACGATTCTAATCGAGGATTCCGCGGCAGTACGGCAAAGCCTCAAAAAAATGCTCGCGCAACTCTCAGATGAGGTGCAAGTCGTCGGTGAGGCGGAAACGTCGCGGGCGGCGCTGGCGCTTATCGAACAAACCAAGCCGGAAGTCATCATTTTGGATTTTGTTTTGAAAGATGGTTCGGGATTCGAAGTGTTGCGCCATGCGAAAGACCACGAACCTCCGCCTCTGGTTATTGTTTTGAGCAACCAATCTTTACCGCCGTTTCGCAAAAAAGCGCAAGAGCAGGGCGCCGATTTGTTTTTTGATAAAGCCAATGAGTTAGAAATGATTGTCGCCACTTTGCATGAGAAATTCAAAGCTAGGCACGCGCATGAATTAGCGTTGGCGCACAACCCATGAATTCCATTCTTGCAAAGCGCGTTACTACAAGGGGAGCGCTACGATTCAAGGCCGTTTGCGCTTCTACGCGTCAAAAGCCCCGCCTTTATGCGGGATCATGGGGATTTAACGCGGTGGCCGTCAAAACGAACGTGGATTTGAAACTCGTCTCGCGCTGGTGAAGATTGAAAAATAGATATGTGGCAATTCTGAACTGCACAAAAGCAGAGTGGTATAGCGCTTGAAACTGATGAATTGCTGTGCGGTCGGAAACACTGCTGCAAAATTACGCCGGCCCTGGAGAACTGCGAGAAGATCGAAAACTAGCATCTCCGCTTCCGGCGGCTGCCCATAGCATCTGGAACGCCAGTGGGTTTTCTCGTTGTTGGGAGTTGATTTAACATAAGCAAGAAAGAAAACCAAAATACCTTGGTGCGATCTAGCTGGCTGGTCCTTTAGCTGCGATGTTTAACTGCCATTGCGTTGTTTTGGAATTGCGTAAAACTTGGAATGATTGTTGAATGAATTATCCTGCCTTAACTGGCTTGAGTCTTCTATGCGCATCTCTACATGTACCACTCGAGGAGGGGCAATGCTGAAGAAGATGGGTCTCCTTTCGCGCCCAGTGAAACCGCGCTTCGTGTTTTTAACCATGATTCTTACGTTTGTCTGGGTGAATCTCCTTCCGGCGCAGAACACCGTGGTCCCATTTTATGATATCAATCAAAATGGACGGCAAGATAGCAATGAGCCGGAAGTCGAGGGCCTGACCGTAACGGTCGCTGGTTCCGATACCAATCAGGTCGCACTGCGTGTGCGCCTGGTCAAAACGTATGAGTTGGTGGTGAATCGAGCTGACAGCACAAACTCTTTGCACCGTCAGACCGATCTCACTTCCACCCCGTTTTTACCCACCGCGGTTACGCTCTACCCGAATTACCCCAATCCTTTTAATCCTACCACTTTTTTGCGCTTCGATTTGCCAACCGACGCAGTGGTCTCATTGAAGATTATCTTCAATG
>JABWAN010001070.1 GCA_013361015.1 Candidatus Zhuqueibacterota bacterium
CGACTCGACGTTCGTGTTCGGCAATTATGCGCCCGACTCCGCGCACGTCTTCATCAACGGTCTGGCCGCAAAGCAATATCCCAATCGCACGTTCATGGCCATGGTGCCCGTGCAAACCGGGCGCTTTACTTTTCGTGCGGTCGCGCGTGTGGATTCAACGAGACAAACAAAAGAAGATTCCATCGTCGTTGAACGCAAAGTCTACATTCCCGCGTTTCTCGTGACCTCGCCAAACGAACCGATGACCATTGACACGAGTTATGTTTTCCCTGAAAAAGACTTTGTGTTGGAGCCGGGCGATTTGTTGGGGGTCGTGATGAAAGGCTCGCCCCAAAAATCCGCATCTTTTACAATTGACGGATTGCAGCAAACGTGGCCCATGGCCGAACAACCGGCGCGCAGGCAATTCTATTGGGGCGAGGCCGTGTTTGGCAGAGCACAGCCGCCGCGCACCAAAGAAGTCGAGGGCATTTACACGGGAGCGTATCTTTTGCAGGATGCCGACACTGTGCGCAGCGCAGCCATTCGTTTTCGTTTGCAAGACAGTACGGGCAATGTGCTCGAAACGACAGCTTCGGGCAGGTTGAGTGTCATTCCGAAAGGAGTGCCGCGTGTTGTGCGTCTCACCTCCGAGCTTACCATCGGCCGCACCGGGCCGGGCCAGGCGTATCAATTTTTCCTTCCCGCCGGAGTGAAGCTGCGTGTGACTGGGCGCGACGGCGAATACCTGCGCGTGCATTTGCTAGAAGATGAAACCATCTGGGTTCCGCGCGCGAATTGCGAAGCCTTACCGCCGGGCACGCTCCCTCCGACGAGCACGGTGGAAGTCGCGCGCGCGGCAAGCTTTGCCGATCGCGTGCGCGTGACCATCTTTCTGGGCGAACGTTTGCCTTTCAAAATCGAGCAACGTACCAAGCCGAATCGTCTCGAAGTAGTGCTGTATGGTGTGACTTCGGACACGGACTGGATTCGGCAAGAGGCCATTGACCCGCTGCTCGGCGACATGCGGTGGGCACAGGAGCGCGACGAAAAGTATCGGCTCAGCATTGATCTCAACCAAAAACAGCAATGGGGCTATCGCGCATTTTTTGAAGACACCAATTTGATTTTGGAGATTAAGAAGACGCCCGCACTGCCCGGCTGGCCTGCACGCCCGCTGCAAGATTTGCTGATCTGCGTTGATCCCGGCCACGGCCCGGACTTGGGCGCGATCGGCCCGACGGGATTGAGTGAGAGCGTGGCCACGCCGATGCTCGCGCAAGAATTGCAAGCGAAGCTGGAAGCACGCGGTGCGCGCGTCATTCTTACGCGCAACGCCGTGGAGGGTATTACGCTCAGTGCGCGGCCAAAATTTGCAGACGTGGCGAACGCAGATCTCTTTGTGAGCCTGCACTTCAATGCTCTGCCCGATGGCGTGAATCCATTCATAAATCACGGCGTGAGTGCTTACTACTTTCATCCGCAAAGCTACAGTTTGGCGAGCAACATATTGAAGCAGTTGCTAAAGAGCACGAAACTTTCTAACTTTGGCTTGTACTATGATAACCTTGCCGTGTGCCGAATCACGAGCATGCCTGCGGTGTTGATCGAGCCGGCGTTCATCATGCACCCACTTGAAGAAGCGAGGATTCTCGATCCGTTGTTTCGACAAAAAGTTGCCGGGGCTATCGTGCAAGGCCTCGAAGAATTTGTAAAGGCCGCGAAGGATTAGCCACGACCATGGAGTTTGACTACAAGTTCTGCCCCAAGTGCGGTGGACCGCTCTTGGTGAAATTCACCGAAGGACGCGACCGTCAAGTTTGCGCGACGTGCAGTTTCATTTTCTATCGCAACCCCATTCCCGCGGTTGCGATCATTCTGCGCAACGAGCAGAGCATTCTCTTGGTGCGGCGCAAGTACGAACCGTGCCAAGGCGATTGGAGCTTGCCGGCCGGCTTTGTGGAATGGGGTGAGAGCCCGGACGAAACCGCGGTGCGGGAAGCCAAAGAGGAGACCAACCTTGATATCGCATTGCAGGAATTGTACGGCGTATTTCGCGCGCGCGGGGAGTTGAACTATGAGATTCTGCTCGTAGTCTATCGCGCGGAAATCTTGAGCGGCGAGCTGCAAGCCGGCGATGATGCGATGGAAGCCCGGTATTTCAAACTTGCAGAGTTGCCGGACAACATCGCGTTTCGCGTCCACCGGCAAATTC
>JABWAN010000064.1 GCA_013361015.1 Candidatus Zhuqueibacterota bacterium
TCAACGCGGCAAGCGAACGCTGCTGGCGATGAACATTGCCACTGACCTCAAGCTGCGCGAACTGAAGCCGGACATTCAACGCCTGCTTGAAGATGT
This sequence comes from Candidatus Zhuqueibacterota bacterium, assembly GCA_013361015.1. Lineage (GTDB taxonomy): Bacteria > Zhuqueibacterota > Zhuqueibacteria > Zhuqueibacterales > Zhuqueibacteraceae > JABWAN01. Next base: position 97 of record JABWAN010000064.1, read on the forward strand.
GCGCGCGGGCAAAGTGTTCGTCATCGGCAAAATAAATGTCCGAATGCGCGGCTAGCTCTAACAAGGCTTGCGACAATTCATGCTGTCGTGGTAGCAAGTTGTCTTGCTTGATTTTGCTTTGCAAGGCCACCAACTCCAGGGCGGATTTATGTTCATTCCTCGCCCTCTGCAACAACTCGAAGAGTGCGGTTTTGAAACGCGTGTTTCGCACCAACTTTGCCACGTGCTTGGCAACGAGATCATATTTCTCGGCTTCGGTTAAGTCGGCAAAAGCTGGTTTTGCCAACGCTTCATTTCCGCTTTGTTCTTCAAGCTGCAGAGGCGCGTTCGATTCTTGGCAGCCGAAAATGCACAACACCGTCAGAAGCAGAATTAGAAATTTCTGCATGACTTGCCTCCTTGAGGTAAGTGGTTCGTAGGGAGGCAGCCCGCAAAAAATCCGTTGCGTTTTCCGAAATGCGAAGTTATCTTCGCGTGCCTGTTATATCGGAAGAGCCTTGGCGGTTTCTTGCAAGCTGCCGGGGCTTTTCTGTTTCGACGCGCTTTTGCAAACTCTTCCCAATCATCCTCTGCGAAACCTCGCCATATTCGCTCTCCAGATTTGATCCGTGCTTGCGTGAGTTATTTTGAGAAGGATTCAAGAAGCTATCGCGGCAAGAACCCCGTTTTTGCGCTCAATTCTGAGGCCGTGGGTATACAAAAAATTCAAAAAAGCTTTATACTCCTCGCTCGGAACATTGAACAACTCCGCCAGCTTCTTATAACTGCCAGCGGCTTGCATCCCTTTTTGAACAATCGCCTGAACCTGTGGCCGGCTCAAATCGTGCCGTAAAAACGGCTCACGCACCACTTCCCAAAAACACTCGCCGCCCTCGACCATGCGGCTGTAATACTCCGCCATGTCGAACGAGAGCAAATCGCCTTTGCGGCGCTGGTGCAACTTTGTGGTCACGTCTTCCGTGCGAATGAAGTGCGAGGCGCTCACTCGAAAGCCGGTTTCCACGATGTTCTTCAGCTCGCGCACGTTGCCGGGAAAAGAATAGTTCCGCAAAAAAGCCAGCGCTTGTTCGGAAAAACTTTTCAGCACACCGTGCTTGCGGTTCAGTTCGTTGAGATAATATTGCAGCAGCAGAAGGCGGTCTTCCCCTCTTTCGGCAAAGCGGGAACGTGCAGGTGTAGGCAGCTCAGACGAAAAAACAAATCCTCTCGAAATTTTCCTTCTTCCACGAGATGCGACAAATTGCAGTGCGTGGCGGAGATGACGCGGATATCGACGCTGCGGATTTTGTTGGAGCCGACCGGACGAACTTCTTTTTGGTCGATCACGCGCAGCAGCATTTTCTGCGCGCTCGCGGAAAGCTCGCCGATCTCATCCAACAAGATCGCGCCGCCGTTCGCGGTTTCAAAGACCCCGCGGCGGTCTTCCACCGCGCCCGTGAAGCTGCCCTTGGTATGGCCGAACAATTCGCTCACCATCAGTTGCTCGTCGCTGAATTGCCCGCAATTGACCGAGACAAAGGGCGAGCCTTGCCGGCCGTTCAAAAGATAAAGCGCGCGCGCAAACAACTCCTTGCCCACCCCGCTCTCGCCCGTGATCAAAACCGGCTCTTCAGATTGGGCAAATTGCTCTACCAGCCTAAGCGTTTTTTGAAACTCCAGGTGCTCGCCCAGAAGAACGGTTTCTTTTTGCAAAACCTGTTGGGACAATTGATTGATGCGTTCCGCTAATGAAGCAACGCCATTGGCCTGTTCAACTTTGCTCAGAGAGGCCTGCGTGCTCTCGGAGAAAGAAGACATAAACCCTCCGCCTGATTCGTGGTCACATGTGCATTAAGAGATGAGATGAGATGAGATGAGATGAGATGAAATGAAATGAGATGAGATGAAGCCCCATCCCACCCAGCAACTCTGCTCTCGGAATTTTTAGGTCCAGTTGCAGACGCCCGTTGTTGTGGCAAACAAGATAAGGGAAAAAGTTTTTTTGTCAAGAAGGATTTCAGAAAATTTGCAAGGCCCGCAGTTATTGGTTGTAACACAGACCGCCGGTCTGTAAAACCGCCAGTCGAGCCGACTGGGTTACGAAAATTTTGCTTTCGCACAGATGCCAACGCGCGCTGCGCTGCAATTGCCTCCCGAAAATGACATAAACCTTCCGAGTGCAGCGTCCGCTCGAAAGGTTTGTTCTTGCTTCGATCAGCATCAATCTGCCCGCAATCAGAATCATTTTAGCAACGTCAGTTTCCGCGTTTGCGTGAAGCTGCGTTTGTCGTGCAGGCCCTGTGCGTTCATGCGGTAGAAATACACGCCGCTGCTGACCGGCAAACCCGCGGCGTTCGTTCCGTCCCAAACCAATTCGCTCCAGCCCGGCTGACAAAGCTGGTCGCTCGCCAATTCGCGCACCAAGCCCCCGCGCTCGTCGTAGACCGCCAGCGAGACCAGAGACTTCTGCGGCACCGCGAAGCGGATGGTGGTGGAGGGATTGAAGGGGTTGGGGAAGTTGGGGAATAATCCAAAATTACTTGAAGGAGAATTTTCAAGGCGCTCCTACACGCTGGTCCACACGTGCGTTTGATTGTCTTGGGTGTCTCTGACAAATAATTCTGTAAAGTTATGATTCCAAAAAGAAGGAGGTTGAAATGCAAAATATATACGTTGAAAATCATTCAACGTAGGAAAAGCATATGGATAAATCCAAATTATCACTGCGTGGCCTTGAGCCGTAGTTGTCTCTTGATAACCGTCCTCATTTCCGCCATAGAATTGATTATCCGAATTGATACGTTCATCGAAATCAATCACAATGCTATCCAGGATATTAACGACAACGATTCTGTTTAAATCAAGTTCACGTCCTCTTGTATTTACATCAAAGTCGAGTATATTACTGCCGGAGTCAGATTTGATATTATAGGGGTGAGGAGCGGAGGCATTGGAATATGGTAAACTGTCTCGCCGCATAGGGTTGATCGCGTTATAAGCTGGTTCGTGGTAATAAATCGTACCTGCGAAATGAAGATGGTAATACGTCGTACCCGTTTTGTCCGAGGTAGCAAAAGGATTTATGCTACTTAACTGCCCACCTGTTATCTCCTCGCCGATTCGAGTTTGCAAAGAAGCCAACTGTGAATCCCGTCTCAAATGGTGATACCGAGTATAAAAATAGACATCAGGCTCATCCAAATCAACGTGTTCAAGGACCACCCAGTGATCACTAGTGGAATTGCTAGGATAATTCACTTCAAAAATTGTTCCGGAGAAGGCTGCATGGACGGATAAGTTTTCCGCGCTAATATCTATACCCTCGTGAAAATCAAAAGGGTCGTTGTCCAATTTTCGTGCGCCGAATGCAGATGTCAAGACATCAGCCGTAGTGTCTGCTGAATTGCTAATCGGCCAATATCCTTGTACTGTCCGTTTGGTGAGAGTAATGCCAATGCTTTTCGTGTCGGCTTTAACTGGAGAAAAAGGACTTGCAAATAAACACCCACTTAAAGCAAGGGTCAAAGCGATTTTTACAGAGCGCGTGCACATTTTAAACTCCTTCTCTTTTACGGTTGAACAAGCTGCAATCATAGGGCGAGAAATTTTATTCTCACCCTTGGCTTTCTTCGCAGTACCTCGCAAGGCCGGAATCGGTACTCCCTTAAAGCTTCAAATGAAATTTAGAAACTTTAAAGCTGCTATTCTCAAACTTTAGTTGGTACAGCACAACATGATTAACTGCCTTGCCTTGAACGACATGTTCCAATGGCTGCTCATATTTGAATTCCACATACTCTTTTAGTTCGTAGTCATGCGCAAGTGTGCCGTCATGATTTAGAACTAAAAGCCTAGTTCCTTTCTCAGTCGGGAAAAAAGCGATCAGGCGTTTTGAAAATACAGCAATTCCCCCCGGAGCATTTTCCGTTATGGCAAACAATTTTTGCTGGTTCCTGATGTCATAAACGGCAAATTCTCCAATATTATTTATATTGATGAACTCCCCCTCGGCAGATATTCCAAAAACGACTCCTCCGTTATTTTTGCCAATCGAAATCGATTCAGATTTTTTCCACAAAACCAGTCCAGAACTATCGTAAATCACGATCGAGCGCTTTTCATTTCCCCTCGTTCCGCTTCGATAGTTAGCCGCAACAACGTTTCCCAGTCGTGATATAAATACTTTAACGAGATCACGCTTTACTTCAAGCTCCAGTTTTTTTACCCATCGAATTTCGCCGCTGCTTAAATCATACAGTCGCAATGAGCCAGCATTATAGAAAATGAGTTTGTCATCAAGGCTGACCCCTGCCTGCCAATATCCATGACCTTGCTTTTGCTGCGGTTCCACTTGCCAAATCACTTTCCCTGTAGACAAGTCGAATACCATAAAAGGCATGCTTCCATCTAACGCGTCATAATTGGAAACGAGGTATTTACCTGACGGAGTAATGTCTAAAGGGCTGTCATAAGTTGCATGCCATAAAAGTTGCCCTTCGGCATTGTACACGGCGCAAGCAAATTTGTCCTCATTGAGTATGATGGTGTGACAAAAAAAGTCGCCATTTGGCGTTCCTTGTAGGCCGCCATTTGTGCTATTTATAACCGATTGCGCTTGCCATCTCAGTTGACCGTCAAAGCTATAGCACTCTATACTTTTGTAATCTGCCGAAAGGACGGATATTCCATTTTTTAGAATGGAATATTCCGGTTTTTCGTTATTACTTTGCGCAATTGGGATTTTTACTTCCTGTAACTTTTCCACACGGCTTCCCAAATCTTCAAGCGATGAGATCTTTTGTGAATGCAAGCTAAAGCTCATCACAAAGCTCATGCTCACGAGCATTCCAATCAAACTTTTTGATTTCATTTCATCTCCATCTTTAAGTTGAATTGCGTTATTTAATTCGATCTATCTAAAAAAATCACCTCACCACCGCCACCCTTCTCATCATAACCTCGCGCCTACCCGAGCTGCCAACAAACTCCACGCGAATCAAATACAACCCCGCGCCCACATTCTGCCTAAGCGCATTCCTCCCTTCCCACCTCAGCGCATGCTGCCCGGCGGGCATCAAGCCGGAATACACGCGCTGCACTTCTTCGCCGAGCACGTTGTAGATCACGGCAGAAACCTGAGCGGCTTCTGGCAGGTACACGTGAAATTGTGTGGCGCTGCCTTCACGCTGCGCAAACGGGTTGGGATAAACCGGCGACAATTCGAACTCCAGCGGCAGCTCCGCCGCAGGCTGTGCCGCGGAGAACTCTTCGTCGCCGGCTTTCGAGGCGCCCGTGGTCCAAACTTCCATCTCCGCGAGGCCGACGTCGCTGCTGGAAGCGCCGGTCACAGTGAAGCGCACCCAAGTCACCGTGCGGCTGGAAAAAGTGACGGTCTTCGCGGTGCCGTTGTTGTTCAATGAGCCGGTGTTGAAAGTGGAGTTGTTGCTGAAGCTCAACTGGCCCGCGGTGATATGTACGCCGGTCGTCGGACGATCATACAACACCACTTTGTTGATCGTATAGGCTTGTGGAAAGCTCAACTGAATCCACGCGCCGACGCCCTGGCTATTTGAGGCCCATTCTTTGGTGTAATCTCCGGGCCAACCATCAACCACGCCGTCAATGGCTTTGTTCGCGGTTTGTCCCCATTGCGGCTTTTCGCTGCTCGCCGTGGCCATTGCGAGCGAGGCGATATTGCCGCTCGTGCTCGAAGAAGTCGTAAAAGTGAAATCGCTGCTCACCGCCCAATTCCCGCTCGCGTCCTTTGACTTCACACGATAGTGATAAAGCGTGTTCGATGTCAAGCTCGACAGCGCTACGGAATGACTCGTGACCAACGAGGGGTCAAGAGTCGTCGAGCTGCCGTAGCTGGTGGTTAAACCGTATTCCACTTGCGAATCGCTGCTCTCGTTCGTGGTCCACGTAATTGTCGCGCCGGAGCTGGTGATGTTGCTCGCAGCGACGCTCGAAATCACTGGTGGCGTCACGTCGCCACCGCCGCCGCTCGTCGTAAAAGTGAAGTCGCTGCTCGTCGCCAAATTCCCACTCGCGTCTCTTGATTTCACACGATAATGATAAAGTGTGTCCGTCGTCAAGCCCGATAAGGCCACCGAATGGCTCGTGAGCAACGCCGGAGCAAGCGTGGTCGAGCTGCCATAGCTCGCGGTCAAGCCATACTCCACTTGCGAATCGCTCGCTTCATTCGTGGTCCATGTAATCGTCGCGCCCGAACTCGTGATATTGCTCGAAGCGACGTTGGAAATAACCGGCGGCATGACATCACCGCCACCGCCTGAGGCGAAGACTTCAATCTCCGCAAGGCCCACGTCCGCGCCGTTCGCGCTGGTCACGGTGAAACGCAGCCACGAAACCGTGCGCGAGCTAAACGTCACTTGCGTTGCAGTGCCATTGTTGTTCAATGCGCCAACGTTTACGGCCGAGCCAGTGCTGAAGGTCAATTGCGCGCCCAACACTTGCACGCCGGAGACCGGGCGATCATACATCACCACGCGATCGACCGTGACCGGTTGCGCCCAATTCAACTGCAGCCACGCACCCACGCCTTCGCTGTTGGAAGCCCACTCTTTGGTATAATCTCCCGGCCAACCGTCGATCACGCCGTCAATCGCTTTGTTTGCAGTTTGACCGTATTGCGGCTTCTCGCTACTCGCCGAGGCCGTGGCACTCAAAGCCAAATTACCTCCATCACCGCTCGACGAAGTCGAGAAAGTGAAATCGCTGCTCGTGGCCAAATTACCGCTCGCGTCCCGTGACTTCACACGATAATGATAAAGTGTGTTCGTCGTCAAGTTTGATAAGGCCACCGAATGGCTCGTGACCAACGCGGGCGCAAGCGTCGTCGAGCTGCCATAGCTCGCAGTCAAGCCGTACTCCACTTGCGAATCGCTGCTCTCGTTTGTCGTCCATGTGATCGTCGCGCCGGAACTGGAGACATTGCTCGCGGAAACGCTCGAGATCACTGGCGGAGTTGTGTCTCCAACGCTCGGCGTCCACGTGAAGTTCACGAAATTCGTGTCCACACCGTGCGAAGTGTTTGCGATCAACTCGAACTTGTATTGCCCGGCCGGCACGGTATTGCCGCTGTTGTCTCTGCCATCCCACGTGTGCTGATGATTCGAATAGGCCGGCAGCGCCGTGTTCGCGATCACGTCTTTGACCAGTTGCCCGCTCGCATTGAAAACTGTGCCGGTCATGTTCGCGTTGGCGATGAGGCCATAACTAAATACTGTGTTCGTGCTGCTCGGCGTTGCGGTGAGATTCAGAATCTCCACGCCGGTATAGTAGCGCGAAACGCCGCTGCTCGTGCTCCACGCTTCGATCACGCCGAGGTCATAATAGCCGGGCGCAAAATTGACGTTGCGCGGTTGATTGAAATTCTCGGAAGCATAGCCGAGATAATCATTGGCGTACCAACCCACGACGTGAATACGGCCCTGTCCGCGATCGGCGACAAACGCGTTGCCGTCGGGATCCGAAGATACGTCATAGAGATCGGAGTTGGGAATGGCGATCGCATGCCATGCGGAATAGGTGCCGCTCGACCCGCCTTTCGTGAACATGACCACGCGATCATTGCCGGTATCGGCAACATAGATATCCGTCGAGGAGATCGCGCCATTCGAGATGCGGCTCGAAATACCTTGCGGCAAAGAAAACTGGCCGTTGCCCGAGCCGAGGCTGCCGAGCGAATAAAGTGATGAACCGCTTAAGCTGTATTCTCTCACTTGATGCTGACTCGCACTAACCACCCAAAACGAATTGCCGGTGATTAAGACCTCGACCGGATTCGTGATGCCGGCGATGTTCGCCACGTGCGTGAATGCGCCGGTTTGAAAATCAAAACTCATACGCACGACTTGATTATTGCCGGTGTCGGCGATATAGAGATTGCCGGAAGCATCGAGATCGATTCCCTCCGGCGAGTTGAAAGAAATCTCGCCGGCCTGATCGCCATAAACGCCGAAGAGCGTGGCCACGCCGTTTCTGCTCACGATGTAAGTGATCGTGCCGCGGCTTTGATCAATCGTAAAAGCCGACTCGACGAAATCCGCGCCGGAATAAAAATAAACGCCGGTCGCGCGCGAAGGATTGGCAAACAAGCCGGGAGAAGTGGTTTCGTTTAAAGTGTAATTGAGGCTGAGAAGCAAATCCGAAGATTGGCTAAAGGCGTGCGCGCTCATCATTCCGAGCATAAGAAATGGAAGTATTCCACAAAATCTTCGCATGGCGATTTCTCCTCGCTAAAAGCAGTTTGTGTTCTTTGCCATACAAACAAGCAAGCGCCAAGCCAAGAGAAAAAGCCTGAACGAATTCAGGTTTTGCTTGCGTTTAACGCACATTCGGTTTCCGCAATGATTGCTTTTATTTTTGCGCGCTCAAGAGAAATCTAACCGCAAAGAGTAAGTCGTTGAGAATTGAACGGCCTGCTATTCTAGACGGGAAACGTGCGCCATTGGCGGGAACAAAACGCGAAGAAGGAGGCGATGCGGATTTTTGTAGCTGATGGCAAGAAACGCGGCGAGGCTTCCATGAAAGGCGAAGCATGGATTTCTCGCCGCGTTGGATAGAGGGGATCAATCGCGTGGGCGAAACCGGCAAAACGAAGAACGTCTCATTATGACTTCAACTCCGCCTGCATGAGCTTGGCTTCTTCCACAAATTTGGATTTTGGATACTTCTCCACCAACTTTCCGAGCACTTGCAGAGCGGCCTCACCTTTTTGTGCAAAGCGGTAGCAACGTGCGGCGCTTAGCAGGAGCTCCGGTGCACGGTAGCTCTCGGAAAATTCCTTCGCCGCCGCTTCGTACAATTCCGCGGCTTTGGCAAAATCGCCGCGTTCATCGAACGTGGCCGCAATTCCAACGGAGGCCGCGGCGCTCAAAATCGGATCATCGTCGTAATCGTCCAGATAAGCACGATAGTATCGTTCCGCGACCGGATAATCTTTCTTGAACATAAATGCGTTGGCGAGGTAGATCGTGCCCACGCCCGCGCTCGGCGTACCACGGTATTCGTTCGTCATGCGCACCAACGTATCCACCGCGGCATCGTAGCTTTGGCTGTCATAGAGCCGCTTGGCATTTGCAAACATGACCGCAGCGTGCTGTTCCTGGCCCGCTTTGTAATTGTTGTAGAAGTAAACGCCGGCGATGATCAACACCACCGCGACAATCCCGCCCAACACATATTGCTGGTATTGCTCGATCCACTCTATCGCTTTGAACCAAAACGTGACCAGCTTATCCTCTTTCATGTGTTTCTTTTCAACTCGCGTGAGTCGTTTTTGAGGCTTTAGCATTGCAGTCAACTTCCTTTATAATTGTTTTAGATTAAAATCCCGATGTGCTCGCTAGACGTTATCGACCAACTCTCCGTGCCCCTAGCAGGAGTTGAACCTGCGGCCAAAGGTTTAGGAAACCTCTGCTCTATCCATCTGAGCTATAGGGGCGCTGAAACAATTTAACAACATTCGCGCGCGGATGCAAGACTCATTTCCGGATTATTCCGAAGCAACATGTATCAACGAGTGCACCTCATAGCGACTGAGATGGCGGCGACCGTTGAGAAAATCCAACTCAATCAAAAATCCCAAGCCCGCGACCTTGCCGCCGAGTTTTTCCACCAAACGCGACGTCGCCGCGGCGGTGCCGCCCGTTGCCAGAAGATCATCGATCACCAAAACGTTTTCACCCGCTTGAATGGCATCCGCGTGTATTTCGAGCGCGTCCGTGCCGTATTCCAATTGATACTCTTCGCGCACCGTGGCCGCAGGCAGCTTCTTCGGCTTGCGCGCGGGCACGAAACCCGCATTCAGCTTGAGCGCGAGCGGCGCGCCAAAAATAAATCCGCGCGATTCGATGCCCACGATCTTTTGCACTTTCCTTCCAGCGAAATGCGCGGCGAATTGCTCAATCACTTCGCGAAACGGCTGCGGCTCCTTCAACAAAGTAGTGATATCTTTGAAACCGATGCCGGGCTTGGGAAAATCTTGAATTGTGCGAATGTATTGCTCTAGTGCTATGCTCATATTCACTCGTTGGTTTAGTGAGCGCAGATTGCAGACTGCGTTAGGTTGTGATTTCAAAACTCCGAAATTTGTTGCTGAACGATTCCCAATCAACCTTTACGTCTTCCACCGTGGAAAAACGCGAACCTTTTTCCATGTCTTTAATGAACAGTCGCAGCTCCTCTTCATCGCCCTCCGCAACCACTTCCACTCTGCCGTCGTCCAAATTTTTCACCCAGCCCGTGAGCAAGTGCCGCCGCGCCGAGCGATGGACATAGTAGCGAAAACCCAGGCCTTGCACCATGCCGCTGATGAGAAGATGAACGCTTTTTTTCATGGTCTCTGCCTGAGATTATTTTATGGTCATGTGTTGCTTGTAATCGCGATAAAGCCGGCGCGCCACTGCAATCTGTCCCGCGTGCCAAGTCATGTGCCGAATCGCCATGCGCACGAATTCTCCGACGTTCATATCGCGCGCGCACGGTTGGAGCAAATCGTCTTCTGAAAGCGTCGCAACATACTTGCGCAACTCGCGGCTGTAACGCTCCAGCGCCTCGCTCCACTCCGCCAAGTTCGAGGCGAAAGGCATTTCCGTGCGCGGCTCCATCACCACCGGGCGCAACCGCAAAACTTCTTGGTAGTGCCGTGCCGCATGCGCGAGATGCGCGATTTGCCAAAGTATCGTGCCCGCCGGCGGCTCATCCTCATAACCTTGCTCTTCCGCATAAGAATGATGCTGCCACTGCGCCTCTTCCGGAGTCACGCCTTCGAGCACGTCCGTGATCGACTCGCAGCGATACGACCACGCCTCATCGAACGTTTGCAAGAGTTGATCGAGCGATGACATACCATGCGAAACCATTTTTGACAAAACGATTGAAGAATATTCTTGCCGATAATCGTTCTGTCTTTTAATTGCATGAATGATTTCAAATCACTCTGCCGGCAAAATTTTACGGATACAATCTGTGCATCAAGCGCGCAAACGGAATTGTTTCGCGCACGTGATGCAAACCGCAAATCCACGACACCGTGCGTTCCACGCCGAGGCCGAAACCCGCATGCGGCACGGAGCCGTAGCGCCGCACGTCGAGGTACCATTGAAAAGCTTCCATCGGCAAATTGTGCTCGCGGATTTTTGCTTCGAGCACTTCGACGTTGTCTTCGCGCTGGCCGCCGCCGATGATTTCGCCGTAACCTTCGGGCGCGAGCACGTCGACGCCAAGCGCGCGTTCCGGATTATCGGGATCGGCTTTCATATAAAACGCTTTCACCGCAGCCGGGTAACGATGCACCATCACCGGCTTGTCGAATTTCGAAGTGAGATACGTTTCATCCGCGCCGCCGAGATCATTGCCGGGCACGAACGGCGGCGCTTCTTTCTCTTTCGCGAACGCAACCGCTTCGGGCGTGGTGAGCATGGCTGCAGCTTCATCATAACTCAAGCGCGGAAACGGCCGCGTGATGTTTTCGAGTTTGCTAAGATCGCGCTCCAAAATCTTCAACTCTTCGCGGCGCGTGGCGAGAACGTTTTGCACGATGAACTCGATGAACTCTTCCGCAAGCTGCATGTCGCCTTCGAGATCCATGTACGCCACTTCCGGCTCGACCATCCAAAACTCCGTGAGATGCCGCCGCGTTTTGGATTTCTCCGCGCGAAACGTGGGGCCGAAGCAATACACTTTGCCGAACGCGAGAGCCGCGGGTTCCATATAAAGCTGGCCGCTCTGCGTCAAATACGCTTTCTCGCCGAAGTAATCGGTTTCGAACAGCGTGCTCGTACCTTCGCAAGCCGCGGGTGTGAAGATCGGCGCATCGATGAGCGTGAAGCCGCGCGTATCAAAGAAATCGCGAATGCTCTTGATGATCGCATGGCGCACGCGCAGGATCGCATGCTGCCGAGAGGAGCGCAGCCAGAGATGGCGATGATCCATCAAAAACGTTTCGCCATGCTCTTTCGGCGTGATCGGATAATCTTTCGCGATGTGCACAATCTCGATGTTGCTCACGGTCAATTCATAACCGCCGGGCGCGCGCTTATCTTCGCGCACCATGCCCGTGGCCACGAACGAAGACTCTTGCGTGAGTTGACCGCAGCGCGCAAAAATTTCTTCGCCCACGTCTTTCAATGAAACCACGCACTGCATAATGCCCGTGCCGTCGCGCAT
>JABWAN010000065.1 GCA_013361015.1 Candidatus Zhuqueibacterota bacterium
CCGGCTCGAGAAAGTCGGTGTCATTCGGATTTTTCTTCGGCAACCACGTCACTTTGGTCTCGCTGCCGTTTTTGCGAAAGAGCACGAAATTAAAAAGCTCCGCATGACTCACGACGTAAGGTGAATGTGTCGAAATCAATTTCTGCCCTTTGATCTCGGCAATTTGATCAAACAAGGCGCGTTGCGCGTGCGGGTGCAAATGAGCTTCCGGTTCTTCCAAGGCAATGATCGGCAAGGGTTCGATTTCTTTGCTACGTTTTTGATGCCAATCAATGTAAGCGCGGAAAACGAGTAAAGCCGCCATGCTGCGGGCACCCATGCCATGTCGATTGATTGGAAAGGCATGTGCGCCGCGTGTTTTAAACAATACATCCATCCCTCTCACCAAATCTCTTATTTGATGCGGCAGCGGCGTAATCTCGACTCCTGCATGTTCGCTCGTCACGGTTCGATAAAGCTCTTCCAAGCGTTGTTGCAAATGTGCCAAAACCGGGCTTCCCGCGCGAATTAGCTCACTGGCTTCTAGCAAAACAGATTCAATCTTTTTTTGAATTTCGCCTTCGAGTTGAAGATCGCTTGCCAATTTGCCCCAAAATGATTGCCGTGAGTGCAATTGCTCATGGATGTCTCTTTTGGCATCGAGATAATAGAAAGGGAACAATTCCATCAACTCTCTGCGAGGCATTGGGCGAGATAAAACTTGAATTTGTTCCGCCTCTTTTTTTGTGCGAGCCCACCCTTTGAGAAATGAGCGTTTGCGCTGATAATCTTCTCGCACTTTATCCCAACCCAATTCTGCGCGTATCGTTAGATAGTCTTTTTCCTCGCCCTTTCCAACTTGAATGGCATCACCAAACAAGCCTCTTACTTCATCTTTGAATTCGTGCTGATCATCGATTGGCTCTATTCGAATGTCTACACGGGCTTTACGATCACGCGGGGCTTGCGGTTTATCCGCTTCTAGAAAAATATCATCCACAGAAAAACGCGAATCGCTTTCAGCGAAAACGAGCGCAATTGCATCCAGAAAAGAAGTTTTGCCGGAATTGTTCTCGCCTATAAGGACCGTGTGCCTTCTCAAAGGCAGCCAGATATCAGCCAATGATCTAAAATTCTCTATGCGAATTTCTGTGATTTGAAAATCACTCATGGGTAACCCTCCGTGAGCATAGGAACTACGCGAACTACATCGCCGCCTCATACAGCGCCCTCAAATCCTCCTTCGCCACCGGCCTGGGATTGAGCAAGTGGCACGCATCCTCGAACGCTTGTTCGGTGAGCGCAGGAATCTGCTCGCGCCGCACGCCCACTTCGGATAATCTCGCTGGAATGCCGATGCGTTTGTTCATTTCTGAAATAATATCGGCAGCGTTGCGAGTGCGATCGCCCGTTAATGCAGCAGCAACATCAGCAAGCCGTTCTGCAACCGCAGATTGATTGAACGCGAGAACATACGGCAACATGATCGCATTTGCAAGCCCGTGATGCAAACCCGCAATCGTCGAAAGCGGATGCGCGAGCGAGTGGCACACACCGAGACCCTTTTGAAACGCCACCGCGCCCATGCTCGCGGCCATCATCATGTCGCTGCGCGCTTCGAGATCTTCGCCGTGCTCGACCGCTCGCACGAGGCTGCGAGCAATGAGTTTGAGTCCTTGCAGAGCAATGCCGTCGCACATGGGATGATAGCCTTTTGAAACGTATGCTTCCAGACAATGCGTGAGCGCATCCATTCCCGTTGCGGCAGTGAGTTTGGGCGGCAATTTTAGCGTGAGCATGGGATCGCACAGCGCCACACGCGGCATAAGGTTCGGCGAGAAGATCACGGTCTTGCGCTGCGTGGATTTCAATGTGATCACCGCACTACGACCAACTTCACTGCCCGTGCCCGCAGTGGTGGGAATCGTTATCACGCGCGGCACGTTCGAGGTGATGCGTTGCCAGCCGTCGATTTTGTCATCGTATTGTTCCATGGGCCACGCATGCGTGCTCATCAATGCAATTGCCTTGCCCATGTCGAGTGGCGAACCGCCGCCCACGGCGATGAGGCAATCGCAGGTTGCGTCTTTGTAGCACGCGACGCCTGCCGCGACATTGGCCTCAACAGGGTTGGACGCGACCTCGTCGAAAATCGCAGAGTTGAGATTTGCTTGTTTGAGTTTTGTCTGTATTTGCTCGACAATGCCGCTGGCAATCACGCCTTTGTCGGTGACCAGCAATGGACGTTTGCCGCCGATTTCATGCACCGCGGCGCTCAAATGATCCAGCGCGCCTGGCCCGAAAATGATTTTGGTGGGGAAGGAGAAGGTGGTAATCATGGCCATGATTTTCTCAAGCGTTCGTGCGACGAATTGATCGCACGCAAAATAGCTTGCGCATTGCACAAAAGCAAGCGGAGCGCGGTTTGAGTTCAAGTTTGGGAAGAATGGGCTGAGCGATAAACGGAGGGAAGAAGAGAGTCTTAAAATGCTTCGGTGTGATTGGGCGCTTGGCGGCCTTCTGCGGGAGTGAATTGAATCAAATCTCGCGTTCGTGTAAGATACTCTTCAACCTCGGGCTTTGCAGGAGGGTTAACCAGAAAGGGATAGCGTGTCAATCAGAAACCTCTTTGGCATTCGAGGCAAGCTCTATTGCGTAAGAGGAGGCCACGAAAATGCTGGAGCGCAAAGCCAGCAACGAATCCCACGCGGGCAAAAGGACTGCGCAACGATTTCATGATTGCAGGGACGCAGGCTTTTGCTTTTTGAAATCTCCGAAGCGCTTTAAGTCAGCTCGGTGCACTAGCCCCCTCGGTAAACAAGCGAAGACGATACGCAAGAACGAGCAGCGACAAAGCAAAAAAAGAAAGCCGCGGTATTGCTTTGAAAACCGGACGACCACCACAGGTAACAGAGGCATCACTCATGACAATGCACGGCTTTGGCTCGAAGGCCCTTCCGGATCACTCGGGAAGGGCGAGAGGCTCAACCCGCCATCTTCCTTGACGCCTCGACTTCAATAGTTACGATGCGCCACGCGGGCACGTCCAATTCCAAGCGCGATTTGGCGATGATGGGAATTTCTTCGAGGCGGTCTTCCGCCAAGTTCACGCGCCACGCATGCGTGAGCGGTGCGCCCCAAGTGCATTTGCCTTTCACGCGTTCGTGCGAGGCGTTGTAAAAGCGCACAATCGTCGTGTTGCGTTGCTCGCACTTTTTGACGGCGGTCACCACCAGCGCCTCCGGCTCGCATTGCAGCAGCGAATACTCCGGCGGTTGATTGCTGATTTTGCCCGTGCATTGCTCTTCGAGCATGGGCACGCGATACGATTGCGCGTGCGTGGCGAGAGCGTGAGTGCGTGCGCCGGCCGCATAGGGCATAAACGCGTAATGAAATTTTTGTTCGCCAAGACATTGCGCTTCCGGCGCAACGTACTGCGGCCCGGCGTTATCAGGGCGGGTGGCAAGATCGGGACGCGAGAGCCAGCCCACGCAGCGCAGCAACGTGACTGCGAGTGCAATGCCCTTGCGTTCCTTTATGGCTTCATACTCATGCAAACCGTGCGTGAGCAGCGCAAGCCCGCCACGACGGTCTTCCACCCCGCACAGACGTTGCATGGGCGAAGTCGGCGCGGGCGGTTGAATCCAATCTTTACCCGCAGGTTTTTTGAGCGGCCGTTCGGTGAGATGAAACGGTTGCCCGGCGAAGGTGGAGGTTGCGGGAATCGGCGTCGGCGCATGCACGCGCAAACGATGATCTTCAGCGAGATTGTGCAGCGTCAATTCGACTTGTACATAAGGCGAGGCCGCGGTGACCGTAAATTTCCAGTGCAATTGGCAAACGACATTTTTCTTGCTGCGGCGTTGGCGCTCGCGTTCGAATTTCGCGGGCAAAGGCAGAGCGCTCTGCACTTCCACTTCCACGGCGAGGGGCGAACGATGGATGAATTTCATTTTGCCGCGGCGGTTGCGACTCCATATCGTGCCGCCCTTCGCCGGCGCATAGTCGTATTCGTCTCCGATATCGGCGCTGTCTTCCAACACATTGACCGGGCCGTATTGCCGCTTCGTCGCCTTGTGATAAAGCACGAATGTTCCATCCGAAGCAAACCGCACGCGGAAGAATTGATTTTCGACCGTCGTGCCCTTTACTTTGAGCGGCTGCTCCAGCGGGATCGTATCCGTTTCGCGCAGCGCATACGTGCGATAGCCCAGCCCCGGAACGTTGGGCGCAAGATACTCCAACTCGACGAGCTTCCAGGATTGCTCACGCTTGCGCGGCGCCAGATCGTACGCTGCGAAATCGTGTTGCACTTGCGCTTGTTTGGTGGCGTGGTCAATCGGCCTGATGCCTGCGGAATTCAGCGAAGCAGTGCGCAAGAACGCTTCGGGCAACTCATAGCCCGGTCGAGAGCCCAGCGTGCGCGTTTTGATAATGTGCGTCGGTATCGGTTTGCCTACCGGATCGACGAGCGTCATCTTCTTCAACGAATAGGCGGGCGGGACGAGCATGAAGGAGCGCAGCACTTGTGTGCGTGGAAAGGCCAGTGTGTTCGCGACGACCACCGCGGGCGCGTCATTGTGTTGCACCCTGGCCGCGAGATAGTCCATCGCAGTGCTGACCACGAGCTTGCCCATTTGTTTGACTTCCGCGAAGCGCGGCAACATGTCGCGGTGGACTTGATCGATGCTACAACCGCCGATCGAATCGTGCGGGTGGTTTTGCAGCAACGTTTTCCACGCGTGATTGAGAAAACCGTGATAGCTTTCTTGTCCGGCGCGATGCCATAGCAGAATGCCGAGCGGCTCCGCCATTTGCGTGAGCAGGGTCTCACACGCGTCGTTCAGTTGCTTCAAATAGACCCGGCTGGAAAGTACGCCGGAAAGAATGAAGTGGCGCTTGCTGCTGTGAATTTCGCCCGACCATTCTGTGAGCGCGAGGCCGGCGCGGCGCAAGGCATGCACGAAGCGCGAGAAGCTGGTGTGCTCGATCTGAATTTCAGGCAACACGTTATTGACGTAAGCCAGCATGCGCGGCAATTCCGCTTGCGGCTCTTGGTGATCGCAGCCGTTGTTGATGAGCAAATTGCACGTCCCGTCGCTGCCGGGTTTCGCGTGTCCGCCCAATTCGGCAATCTCTTGTTTGAAATAATCCACGAGCAGATCGAAGCGCGGCAATTCGGCGCCATGCTCGGCGTTGTTTTCAAAGCCGAGGTGATTGCCGTTGCAATAGCCTTTGCGTTGATTGATGGCCAGCACGCGGCTGCCGTCCGGGGCATTCCACAAGAACTCGGTGCCCAGCGTGGCCTCTTCGTCGCCCAAGCCGCGCGTGAAAATGAAATTATCAATCTGAAAGCCGCGCAAGATTTGCGGCAATTGCGCCACGTGTCCGAACGAATCCGGCACGTAGCCGACTTTCATGACGCTGCCGAATTGTGCGCCGGTTTGATGGCCGTGGAGCAAATTGCGCACGAGCGCTTCGCCGCTCGCGAGAAACTCATCGGGCAATACATACCACGGACCAATCTCGAGGCGACCGCCTTGAATGAGATTCTTCAAGCGCTCGCGATTTTCGGGGCGGATTTGCAGATAATCCTCCAGCACGAGGGTTTGGCCGTCGAACACAAAGTAGCGATACTCGGGCGCGCGCTCTAAAAGTTCCAGCAGGCGGTCCGCCATCCGCACAAGCCGCATGCGGTATTGCTGAAAGCTTTGAGACCATTCGCGATCCCAATGCGTGTGCGAAACGACGTGGAGCTTGTAACGCACCGGGCTGGAAACCGCGGGCTTGGAGCCTTTGCGCGGGCGATTGGTGTAAGGCGTTGTGTAAATCATGGCATGTTCCGATCGACTAGGTGATGCAGGTTACTGCTGACGACGTGTAATTGAGGGCAAAAAGGTTCCGGATGCAGAATCACGGTGGCGAGCGCAATAGCGAACCAGAATTGGGGAGGGAACAGAGTGCGGACGCAGCGCTGCAAATACGCGGCACGACGCCGCGGGCAATGATGCTAGCTGGACAATCAACCGAAGTGATGAAAAGATATACTTTGATTTTCCTCATGCTCCCTCACGAGTTTTGAACAAGTGCGACGCACCTTAAAAGTGCGTCGCACAACATGCTTTCATTGCCCGGCGCTCTTTTTGATTTTTAAAGTTTTCACTTCCCACGGCTTCAAGGAAATCGCAAGCCGTGCGCCGGTATGTGCCGTGGGCTTTTCCTCCCATTCCAACAAATTCACTTCACTGACCGAAGCCGCGGCGAACGGCAACGTGATCGTTGCGGTGGTGTTCGCGCCGTGATTTTCCTGCAAACGAATAATCCAACTCGCGTCATCCTCGGATTTCTTCAATGCGGAAAGCAGGACGCCCGCAGGCTCGACGCTGACGAAACTCTGTTGCAGCGGCAAGCTGCCCGCGTGCTGTTTCGTGACGCGCGCCATGAGCGGTTGATTGAAATCATAACTCATCCGGTCGGTTTGCGCCTGCTTCCAATCGCCTTTGTGCGGCAAAAGCGCGAAGGTTAAGCGATAAGGCTTTTCTTCTCCGGCATTGTGATTCGAGCCGGAGCGCAATAAGTTTGCACGCAGCGTGGTTTCATGCACCTCGATACTGTAGCTGCCGGTGTTCGCCAGCGTCAATCCAAATTGCTCATTCGAAAGATCGCACCATTTGTGCATGAGCGAGGTCTCGCCGTTCGCTGCGGGTTCCACTACGCCGTATGGAATTTCCACGCCGGCGCGCTGATTGGGAATATTGAAAGGCAGGACCAGCTTCACCGCTTTATTCGGGTCCGTCCAGTTCCAATCATAATGCGCTTCGATGCGCGGCAGCGTGGCGTACATCACGTATTCCTGTGTGATCTCGGAATTGCGGTATTGAAAGCGCGTGCGAATTCTGCCGCGCAACGGACCGGCTTCGAGGATTTCGGGTTTGCCCGCGGCCTGCAAAGTGTCAATCGTGCCGTCGTATGCTAGCGCCAAAGTGGAACCGCTCTTTTCGCCCCAAACTTCCAAGCCGCCCGTTTGTGAAGCCATCCATTCGCGGTTGAAATAATTGTCTACCAAACGTTCCAGCGCGCCGCTGTTTGCGTTGATCAAAATGCTGAAATCGCGATTGCTCATGGCGAAGTTGTCGCTAGCATCCACGCGCACGCGATGCTGCAACTCTTCCGGTTTGTTCCATTGCAACCAATATACTTTGTAGCCAAGCGCCGGCACGTTTTCCGGCAGGAAGAGGAAGCGATAGTGCACGCCTTCTGCGGTGGAATCGTGCATGAGAATTTGCACCGGCACGCGCGCATTGTTGGCATCGCGGAAATAGGGCACGGGCTTGACTTCTTGCTCCGGCCCGGCTTTCGCGGACTTCTTGGCCGGCCTGGCTTTTTTCGGCGCCGGCGGCTGCGGCTTCACGGTCATTTCGACTTCGACGTAATCCGTGCGCGGCCACGCGGAGGGATTGTAAATCACCACGGGCGTTTCTTGCTCGGCCGGCGCCTTGGTGTTGATCGCAGCCTCGATATTTGTCATGGCTTGATCGAGCGCTGCCTTTGCCGTTTCCGTGGCTTCACGTTGATAGCGTTGCGCTTCGCGATACAACTCGGCATGAGCCGTGCCCGCAAGCAGGCTTTGCATCTGGCTCGTGAGGAGATTGCGCCATTGCATGGTGAATTGCGCATGCGGATAAGTGAAGCCATAAGTTTGTGCGAACAGCGCAAAAGCCTCGGCTACCGGCAAAATCATTTCGGTTTGACGGTTGCCCATTTTGTAACGCGTGAGGCTGCTCCATAAGCCGCCGGACGAAGGGTTGATCGCACTGCTGTGTATGGGCAACGCGGTTTTTGCCGCAGCAAACTCATCGAAAAAGCCTTGTGCACGCGTCATCCGCACGGAAGGCGCGGCGAGACGCTGATCACGATTCGCCGTCACATATGCGAGGTCTTCCGCCAAGCGGATATCGCGCCCGCTTACGCCGCTGTTCTGATTGTCAATGCCGTACACGCGCAGAGCCTTGGGCCAGCGAAAGCTCTGTTTTGAAACCAGGGCATGCCGTCCAACATCGCGGGTGAGCGGCGAGTTGTTTTCTTCCGGCGGACGATAGCCGAGCACTTGCGCGCCATCCATGCCTTCCCATTTCCATAAGCGCAGCGCTTCCCACGGGTGATACATGACGATCGCGTTCATACCACTCTTCTTGAGCACCTGCGGCATGTTGGCGGGATGAGCCAGCGCATTCGGCATCCAGGCCAGGTTTGGCTCGAGGCCGAATTTTTCTTTCAAATATCTTTTGCCGTAAAGAAACTGCCGCGCGAGGCTCTCACCGGAAATCAAACTCGCTTCACTTTCCACCCAACTGCCGCCCACCAATTCCCAGCGCTTTTGCGCCACATGCTCTTGTATGGTGTTGAACAGTTGCGGATCGCGTTGTTCGAGCCACCAATAAACCGCGGCTTCGCTCTGTGTGAAATAGAAGCCGGGATACTTTTCCAGATGGCGGAGCACTTGTTGAAAGGTCGCGCGATATTGATCGGCGATCCCGGTAAAACTCGGTTGCTGTCCGAGAGCAAGTGGAGCGGTGGCAATCAAGCTGACATCGGGAACCGTGGTCAAAGCCTCCGTGACCTGCGGCAGTTTGGAGTTTGCTTCCGCGATGAGCTGGTTCAATCTTTTCACGTCACGCGCTTTTAAAACCGCGAACATGGTGCTATCCAACGCTTTTTGTTCCGCAGTTGGATCGCCGCGCACTTGATGCAGCAACGTTGCGGAATTCAGATAACGCAACAAGGCCGCGTTTTCAACGGTGATGAAATATTGGGGCGCAGCGTTCGGCGCCGGCGCGGCATTACTGTCGCGCTGCGCATAGGCTGGCAGCGAAGTCACGTGCACGAGAATTTCAAAGCGCCCGTTGGCTGCGGCGCTATCCGTCAGCGCGAGATCGCCCGTATAGCCGCGCGCACTAAAAGCCTTTTGTTCGCCGTTGATGAGAATGTCGCCTTGGGCCGCGCCGAAATCCGCGGAAAACAGCAGCGGCATGCCGGCCCATTCCCATGGCACGAGCAGCTCGCGCCGAAAACTCGTCGTGCCGTTGCTCGCGAGTTGCTCGAAACCTTCCACTTCGAACGTGCCGAGAATCTTGCCGAGCAAACGCGCGTCGTATTGCAGCGGCACAATGCGGCGCACCTCATGCTTTTCGAATTGCAAGCGCATTTGCCACGAACCTGAAGCTTCGAAGCTGGTGAGAATTTCCGAAGCCGGCACGAGAAAATAGACCGTGCGCACTTCACCGGCGCGCAGCTCGAAAGTTTGTCCGCTGCCCACCACGCGGCCGGAGCGCGTGAACAGACGCGCCTCGCAAGTGCCGAGGCCGTGCTGTTGCGGGTTATAGAGCACGGTTTTGAATTGCAACGCAGGTTTGTTTTCTTTCGTAAACACCGCGCGCTCCGCGGGCTCGATGGCACGAATACGAATCAACTCCGGGTCGGCGCGCGGAATCATCACCAAACGCTCCGGAGTTTCTGCCTGCAGCGACAGTGGCTGGCGGCCTGCAAAACGTGCCGCGAGCGCCCATTCCCCGACGCCGTTATGAATTTTAAAAAGAACGCTGTTCCAACCTTCTTGCAACGCTATTTGCAAAGTATCGTCTTCGGCTTGAATGCTATGATTGCCCGGTGCTTGCCATGCCAATTGCCCGTTCACACGCACGCTGGCGCGATCATCATAGCCTAGATACAACGCGACCGTATCGGATTTGGGACTCTTCACATAAACGTGTGCGTAAGCCACCGCGTTTTCGACTGGGAAAAAGTCCAAAGCGAAGTCGAGGAAATCGAGATGGTCCTTCGGCGTTTGATAGTGCCGCCAAGTACGCCCGGCCACCGGCAAGCCACCGTGCGGGCGGATCGTGGCTTCATTGCCGATAAAATCTGTTTCAAAATTTTTGCTATTCGAAACACCGTATGAGCCGAGAATCAGCCACTCCTTCACCGTCTGTGCCGGTGCGATCGTTGCGAACAGGCATAGAAACAGGAATCCTATAGCATAACCCAGCTCTCGACTCTTGTTCACTTGGCAAGAAATTGCCGAATAAAGCTCTCTTAACATCGTTTGCGCCTCCTGGCATGGGTGCATAGTCCAAGCCTTGGACCACGAATAACCACACGAAAGTTTGCTGCCTGCATAGGCAATTTGTCGGTTGACCAAATTTTCACTAAAATATACTCAACTTTTTACCGGGCTACAAGTTGTTTGTACCGTTAATGGGTTGAGATTGAAGAAAAATTGCCTGTTAAACGAGGCTAACGATGAGATTTGTTCACCACAAAAAGGGCACTCTGCGCAAAAGAATACTCGTCAAAATGAAGTGGATTTCATGTTTGTTTGATTCTGTGCGCTGCTGTTTTGCCAGAACTGCTGCTTGCAAGTCAGCGAGAATTTTATAGATTCACTCGCAGCAATCATCTCAACTCAAATATCCAACCTCAAAGAAGGGTTCTCATGACGTACTCACGTTCAATTTTGCCGCGATGTATTGCCGCTTTGCTTCTGTTTGTTTCCGCTTGTAAAGATGATCCTACCAGTCCGGAGCATTTCACGGTGTCGCTTTCTGCGCTCAATCTTACGCGTTTGGAGAGTGGCCAGGGCCATTACGAATTGTGGATCAGCTTTCCGGAGGGACACTCGAGCAACTTGGCGAAGCGCAATCACGGCGATGAGGCCTATGTCAGCTTCGGCAAATTCAACTTGTCCGCGGACAATACGCAATTGCTCAGCCTGGCTGGACAAGCCATGTCCTTCACGCCGCACCATGAAGTCGACATCAATCTCGCCCTCGATGCGATTGTCACGATCGAATTGGAAGGAGATCAAGATGACGAGCTTGGTTCGCGCATATTGGCGGGCGGGTTCAGCGGCAGTGATCGCGAAGCAAACGCCTATTTGAGCACTGGCGCGGAAGATGCATTTGATTACGACTATCGCGCAGCCACGGCAGCCTATGTGTTGACCACCCCCACGACAAACGATTCGACGGATTTTAGAAGCGGCATATGGTGGATAAAGAGCAGCAGCTCAATTTCGGCCGGCATCGACAAACTGCCTGTATTGGCTGATACCTCGGGATGGCGTTATGAAGGTTGGTTAATCGACCGAGCCAATTCGAGGGCTTATTCCACGGGAAAGTTTCTAGCCTCGGCGGCCGCGGATGCCGATCGCGCCGGCACAACTGCAGGCGCCGATGGTGTTGATCAAGACGGCGACGGCCGCGGCGACGGTTTCGCTTTTCCCGGGCAGGATTTCATTCAATCGAGCAATGGCGTGCCCGCGTTCTTACAGCTTGATAACGGCAGCTTCGAAGCGCGCCTCACGCTAGAGCCGGAGCCGGACAACTCCTCCGCACCCTTCTTTCTCACGCTGCTCACTGATGTAACCATCGGCCCAAGCCTTTCGCGCAACCACTCTCCGCAAAGCATGGACAATCGCGCCAGCGCTTTTCCTTCGGCAACAGTCACTATCAAACGCTGAGCAAGACCATGCCATTCTCTCTCAATAAAATCGCCGCGACCACATGTTCGAACGTCGCCGCGATGCTGGGAAGGAGTTTTTTGCTCCTGCTGCTGTCATTGTTGTTGCTGCTGCCTCCAACCCTCGCGGCACAAACGTTCGAGCGTATCGTCGAGGGCATTCCCTTTGAGCGCAACGGCCAAATGCTCGTGCTGCCATTCACTGGCGGTTGGGATGCCTTTCTGCCGCAATTTGTCGATATCGACGCCGACCGCGATTTTGACTTGTTCCTGGCGCAACCCGATGAATCGGGTTGGAAGCTCACGCTGTTTGAAAACGTGGGCACGCCGCAAGCATACCGTTTTCGCTTCGCCAGCACCGCCTTTGATACCATCACGGTCGGCACGTGGTATCAATTCCTCGATAGCGATGGCGACGGTGATTTCGATTTGTATCATGCCGACGGACGCAGTGGCGTGAACTTTCGCCGCAATGCCGGTTCCGCAACGCAAGCTCTCTTCAATACTGAAATCGATTCCGTCGTCGACATTGCCGGTCGCAGAGTCGCGAGCGAATACACGAGCATTCCAGCCTTTACCGATATTGACGCCGACGGGGATTATGATTTCTTCTATGGCAATGTTCTCGGCTACATCGTTTTGTATCGCAATCTCGGCACGCCGCAGGCCCCGGCTTTTTACTTTGAAACGGATTTTTGGGAGGAATTGAAAATCGTTTCGTTCGGCTTGAATGCACCTCGAACACCCCCCTTCTCCCCTCGAGGGGGGACTC
>JABWAN010001071.1 GCA_013361015.1 Candidatus Zhuqueibacterota bacterium
ATTCGGCCCTGTTCTACGTCCTCTACGTGTATCAGCAGGCTTTCCAGCTCTTTTGTCAGAATCTTTTCGCCTTCACAATTGAGCACCTCGTCCACGACATGAAGGTGAGCATGAAAGCTCTTGCGATAATCTGCCAAGCGCAATCTGTTCAAATAGACGTTGGCGGGAAAACGGTTCTCGCGCAAATGATCCCAAGGCGGCACTCTCTGCGATGGCGCCGTATCCGGCTCGAGCCATTCGAGATTGTGTCCGCCCGAAAGGCTGGGAAAGAGATGCAATTCGATAAACGCCACGCCGGTTGGCTTCAAGATACGGTGTATTTCGCGCAACGCGGCGTCAATATCATCGATGTGCTCAAACACCCAAAATGAAAAAATGAAATCGAAGTGGTCGTTGGGAAAAGTCGTATGCTTGGCGTCCATTACGCGCAGATCGAGATTGTGCACGGAAACGGGCTTGTCGTAAGCTTGCGCTAAACGTTCGAAAAACTTTTTATCAAAGAGAACGGTGCGTGCCAACGATTTGAGTGCGCGTTCCATGCCGTTCTTCTGTGCGGTTTCAATGAACGAGCGCAGGTTCATGTTGAGAGAAGGCACTTCAATGTCGATGCCCGTGACTTTGGCGCCGTCGGCATGGAACAAAATGCTTTGCACGGCATTTTGGCCGCAGCCCAAATCCAAAATGCGCGACTGCGCAATGGGCGTCGAGCTGTGTTGGGCGAATAACCGACACAGGAATTGGTGCACCTCGAGGGAACATTCCACGTTGGTATTGGCGAATTGTCCTTTGCGATGCCCCTGATAGATGTTATATGCCGAGCGCAAACGCGCCGTGAATGGGATTTTCTGCCCGCTCATTGTGGCTTTCATCAAAGACTCCTATTGCACTTTCACGCCCGTCGGCGGCGCGGGTGGC
This sequence comes from Candidatus Zhuqueibacterota bacterium, assembly GCA_013361015.1. Lineage (GTDB taxonomy): Bacteria > Zhuqueibacterota > Zhuqueibacteria > Zhuqueibacterales > Zhuqueibacteraceae > JABWAN01. Next base: position 916 of record JABWAN010001071.1, read on the forward strand.
GTGGTATCCGGCTGCGGGTCGATGGGGCTGCTGGCAGAATCATGAACGAATTTCACCGCATCGGCTACTACGACACCGGAGGAAACTTTATTCGTCAACGTAAGGCTGGCTCCTGCGCCCGCGTTAAAATAGAACTTGCCCAACCGATTCCATTGTCCCTGCCGGCGCGATTGATCAATCGTGCCGGTGGCCGTGCCGTCGCGATGTTGAATTGTGTATGGCACTGCGGCGGCCTCTTGCATCTCCGCATCAGAGTTGCCGTGGAACGAATGCCATTCATACACTTCATATTCGCCGGCAACACCGATGGTGGGCGTATACACCGCGCGGCTTTCACCCTGGCCGGCATTGGTAAATGCATAGGGCGCGCCGTATTCACCCCAGCCAAAGTTCAAACAGTAGGCGTTCGTATTGCCGACCTTGCCGAGTTCTTGTTGTTGCCAGTTCCCCACCAACTGCACGGCATTGCTGCCGGGCGAAGTCATGTTGCGCGCGACGTTGTCCACAACGATTTCTACCACTAGCGTCGTGGGTTGCTTGAAGAGCAGTATGCCGTCGCCGGTTTGATTCGCCAAATCATTTGGCGCGCCCGAGCCGGTGAGACTCACGCTGGTGAAAAGCTTGCCGTTGTTGAATGCCGGATCTTGGCCGCCTTGAAAACGATAATACGGGCCGCCCTGCAATTCATTCGCGGCAACGGTTTGTGGCGCGCCCGAACCATTGGTGATGACGAGACCCTTGTCAAAATATCTCACCCACACTCCCGGCTTGAGCTCCTGCGCTTCGCTCGTGGGATAGCCGAGATCGGCAAGATACTCATCATAAAGGTAGCTGTACTCGTGGAAAGAACCTTCCTGCTCGAAGCCGAAATATGCGTCTGCGAGGCAGGCCGTGGTCAAGCCAAAACGCATGCGGGAATAGTAGTCAGTGCGGCCTTGCCCTTCGATAAAATTAATGCGTGGCGTGACGGCTTGTTGGGCATACGGCATGAGCACGTTTTGAAACACCCATTCCCAATGAAACCCCTTCCAATATTCAAAGCCTCGGCCGTTGAGGAAGCGATACTCCTCCATACCGCTTTCATGCGCCATCACGACTTTGTCCGGCGGCATAAATTGCCGGTTCTTTTTCACAATCAGCTCGTTGCTCTGTTTCCAATATTCATTGGCAAGATTCGAGCTTTGCTCGTTATCGGGGATGCCGTTGCGATCGAAATCGACCTTGTTATAATTTTCCTGGTAGGTAATATCCGAAGCCCAGGAATCCCAAAAAG
>JABWAN010001072.1 GCA_013361015.1 Candidatus Zhuqueibacterota bacterium
AAATCCCATGTAGAGCATCGAAAGAATGGCTTGTATGCGCATGAACACCTGGTGCGCGGCGAGCAACGTCACGCCGAGCAAGGCGACATAGCTGGTTACAACCAATTGACCGAAAGCCCAGACCAATTGTTCAATGGTGGTGGGCAAGCCGGTTTTGAAAAGGCGCTTAATCGTTGCAAAGTTCGGGCGCGAGAATTCGTGAAACGAAAGCCACAGCGTGGTTTTGCGGCTGCGCAATAGGAAGAATGTAGCGACAAAGCCGCACGTATGCGCGACGCCCGCGGCGAGTGCCGCGCCTTTTACTTCGAGACGCGGAAAACCCAACTCACCAAAGATGAAGATGGGCGCCAAGATCAAATTCAGCAGATTGAGGCCGACGTTGATCATCATTGAATGCTTCGTGTCGCCCACACCGCGAACTACGCCCAGTGCGATGAAGTTGGTGACAAAGAACGGCGCAAAGACGGCGAGCGTTTTAAGATAGACGACGCCGGCGCGCTCGGCATCGTCCGCGCCGCCTTCTTTGATGAGCTTGAAAATTTGGGTGGCGCCGAAATACCAAAAAACCGCGAGAAAAAGCGAGAACACAAAGCCCATCATCACCGTTTGTGCAAAGATGTGAACGGCCTCATGGCGATCACCGGCGCCGAGGCTGCGATTGATGATCAAAGATGCGCCCACGACGAAAGTGAGCAGCAGCGTAACCATGACCAGAATCACCTGAATTGCCATGCCCACGCCGCCAAAGGCCGCAGCACTGAGCCGACCGATGAAAATGGCTTCGATCGTCCACATGATGGTTTGCGAAGACAAATCCACCACCGCGGGCAAGGAGGTCTTCAACAAGTTTTTGAGCGGTGAAGATTGTTTCGCGCCGGATGGGCGACTCGATTGTGACTGCATCTCGCCTGGTTGAGAATGTTTCGGCTCGGAGAAAATCCCTCTTAAGCAATCGCGCAAAACCCTTGCGAAGGCGGTGTGGGCCTTCGCAAGGAGAAGCCCTCTTAGTCGTAATACTCTAGGCCCAGGTGCGTAATCAACTCTTCACCCTTGAGATGGCGGAGGGTATTCTTCAGCTTCATCAATTGGATGAAAAGATCGTGCTCGGGATACAGACCCGGCGCGGTCATCGGACTCTTGAAATAGAACGACAGCCATTCCTGCACGCCTTTCATCTCGCAGCGCTTCGCGAGATCGAGGAAGAGCACGACATCCAACACGATGGGCGCGGCCAAAATGCTATCACGGCACAGGAAATCGACTTTGATCTGCATAGGGTAGCCCATCCAGCCGAAGATATCGATGTTATCCCAGCCTTCTTTGTTATCGCCGCGCGGCGGATAATAATTGATGCGCACCTTGTGATAAAAATCCTTGTACAACTGGGGATAAAGCTCGGGCTGCAAAATGTATTCGAGCACCGAAAGCTTGCTCTCTTCTTTGGTTTTGAATGATTCGGGATCGTCCAAAACTTCGCCGTCGCGGTTGCCGAGAATGTTCGTGGAGAACCAGCCTGCCAAGCCGAGCATGCGCGCTTTGAGTCCGGGCGCGACCACGGTTTTCAACCACGTCTGGCCGGTTTTGTAGTCTTTGCCCGCTAGCGGAACTTGCGTCTGTTTGGCCAACTCCAGCATTGCCGGAATGTCGGCGGTCAAATTAGGCGCGCCGTTCGCGAAGGGAATGCCTTCTTTGAGCGCGGCATACGCGTAGATCATGCTCGGCGCAATGCCGGGATGATTTTCTTTCAGGCCCTTCTCGAAAGATTCAATGGTTTGATGCACGGCTTCGGTGTGTAAGAAGATTTCCGTGCTGCCGCACCAAATCATCACCATGCGGTCGAGATTGTTCTTGCTTTTAAACTGTTGAATGTCCTCACGCAACATTTGCGCAAGATCCCATTTCGTCTTGCCGCTCTTCACGTGCGTGCCGGAAAGTTTCTTTACATAGTTTTGATCGAAAACCGCCTTCCACGGCTTGATAGCTTGCAACGCGTCTTTAACTTGATCGAGATGCGCGGTATCGAGCACGCCCGCTTTCTTGGCAGCAACATAGCAATCATCTTCAAAAATGTCCCAGCCGCCGAAAACCAAATCTTGTAAATCGGCGAGTGGAACGAAGTCTTTGATCAATGGCGTGCGTTTATCCGTGCGTTTGCCCAAGCGAATCGTGCCCATTTGAGTG
>JABWAN010001073.1 GCA_013361015.1 Candidatus Zhuqueibacterota bacterium
CCACCTCTTCCGAAGTTTGCCCGAGCAACGCCAACTCCGAATCATGCACCACGCCCGCGCCGTTCATTGCTAAACACGTGATGAAACCTTTGTGCATCAAATCAATGAGCACCGGCGAAAGCCCGACTTTGATCACGTGCGCACCCATCATCACGATGATGGGCTTGCCGTTCTCCTTTGCGTTCAGAATATGCTGCACCAGCTCGCGCAAATCTTTCGCGGCAAGAATGTTCGGCAGCGAGTGAAAGAACGTCTCAAAAAACTCTCCACGGCGAAACGGCTGCGCAATCTCCTCGCGGTGCACTTTGCTGTGCCGCTGCTGCACGGGATAAGTTTTGACTTGGGCGAGATCGATTTGAGGGAATCGGGACAAGAGCGCTCCTAGAAGTTTTGAGCTTATAAATCTTTCGGGGGATAACCGCCTAATCGTGCGATGATCATCCGCCACAATATGATCTCGGGCAGGTTCATTTTCAGGGCAACAACAGTCGCGCGGCCTGTCGGTGTGAGACCCAGAATCTTCACACCGGTTTGCTCCCAACCGAAATGCTCTTGCCAACGCTGTTTTCGAGGATTGAATAGCGCTATTTTTTTTCCCGGACTGAGGATCGATGGAAAACACTTTATCCGCTTTATGTCCGCTACAATTTGAACAAGCCGGGCAAATGTTTTTTGCAGTGTCACTACCGCCTGCTGAACGCGGCAAGATATGTTCTTTTTCTAGTCCGCGTGGAAGATAGATCGCAGGCACCTGGCAATACGCGCATCGCCATTTGAATTTTCTAAGAACCTCCTGCCATTCCTTCGCGGAGATCATCTCTTAGTCCGAGGTGAAAGTTTGCGACGGTTCGGCTTGCTCCAATATTTGTCCGTCATAGGCGGCAATAATCCACGGCGAACTGCCTCCGCTATACCCCGAGCCTTGTTGAGACAAGTTTCGTTGTAGATCTCAAGTAGAGTGTCAAGGATTCTTTGTTCTTCACTTGTCAGTTCACGGCGTCCCGCAGCATGAATGAGACGATGCATTTGTTGGGCTTGCCATCGCACCATGCGTGCGTTGGCAAATTGCATGACCTCTTCATCCGACAACGCCACGCCATTTGCGCGCGTTTTTGCGTTTGCGTCACGCCGTGTAACTCCGAGCCGGATCTTTTTATTTAAGAGCATTTGCAATTCGTCGGAAACAAACTCCGCAAGCTTTTGCCCGCGATGGCGTGCGAGAATTCGCGCCGATGATGCCAGTCGGGAGGGAAGATTTAGTGTGATGGTTTCCATTAAAACTCCTTTTCAGATACGACTAACGTTTGCGGTTCGAGCATACCGCAGTAAACGCGCTTTCGCTTTATACTCGTAATTCGTTTCCACCTCCGTCAAGCCTCTTTTCACAAGCTGGCCGTTGATGAAAGTTTTGTTCTTCAAAAAAAGATATGCAAACTCTTCGTTGCCATTGGTCGGCATGGCTTCATCGAAGGTTGGAAAAACTTTCCGCCGCCCGATCATCTCTTGCAGAAATTGCATCGCCGTTTCTTCTTTCCCAACAATCGGCTTGATGCCGAGCAAACGCACGATTTTGCCGTTCTTCATCTCAATGCAATCCGGCGCGATAATGCGTTTGATTTTATAAAACGTGTTGGGAGAGACTTCGCTGCCGTCGATCTTGGAGCCGAAGCTCATCTTACGGGGATCGACCTTCTTGTCGAAGCGCACATGGTCTTTGAAAATGTAAGGCAGCTTGGCGACCTCGGCTTTGAAATCATGCGGCGCGATTTTTTGTTCAATGATTTCGCCGTTGGCTCTTTCGCCAAAAAGGTCGCGCTCTGCGATTTGCAATTTCTCTTTGATGAGCGGAATGAACTCGCGGTTGATCTCATATCCAACCGAATTGCGCTCCAAGTTGCGTGCGGCGAGCGCAGTCGTGCCGCTGCCGAGAAAAGGATCGAGCACGGTCTCGCCGGGAAACGTGAACATGCGAATCAAACGTCGCGGCAATTCTTCCGGGAACATCGCGAGGTGCTCATTCTGCCTTTCACCGGCGAAATTCCAATGCCCGTAAAAGTATTCGTTCCACTCTTCCGTGGTCAGCTTGGATTTTTCTTTTTGCTCCGCGGTAGGCTTGGGAGATTTGCCGAGCTTTTTGAAAAGGAGAATGAACTCATAATCGAGCTTGACGATGCCGTTG
>JABWAN010000066.1 GCA_013361015.1 Candidatus Zhuqueibacterota bacterium
GGCAACATCAAGGCCAGCAGAACGTCGAGATCATCAACAACCTCATCACTCGCAATGCCAATCTCGGGCTTTATCGTTATTCGGGAACGCAACACGTGAGCCATAACAATTGCTATGGCAACGGAGTGAACTATTCCGGCATGCGTGATCCGACCGGAAGCGAAGGCAATCTCAGCGCAGAGCCTTGGTTTGTTGATGAAACAAAACATGATTTCAGATTGCAGCCGCGCTCGCCCGGTATCGATGCGGGCGTTGCGCTCGGCTTCACGGAAGATTGCGATGGCAATCTCGTGCCGCAGGGGCAGCAAGTGGACATCGGCGCATTCGAATACCAAAGCCTCTCGCCGCCGCAGGATGTGAAGGTGATTATCGAGCCGTGAGTGCCACGCTTTCGCGGGCTTGCCTTCGGACGTTTATGGGATAGACGCCTTTACAAAAATTCTGCAAAAGCTCTTTTGAAGTGATGACCTCGATCTCGTGCACCTCTCTTAGGTATGCACAGAACTTTTCAATCGGTTTGAAATCACCAATATCTTTGGTGTGATTGGCGAGTACGATCGGCACCACCGGCCAGCCGCTCTCCGCCGCACGCCGGCGAATATCGCGCAACACGTTTTTCATTTGCGCATAACTCAATGCAGAAAGGCTGGAAGCCGGGTTGCTGCGATAGGAGATGGAAGAGAAATATGCCCTGATTTTCTCTCGTAAACTTCGGCTTCGCGCCGTTCGCCAGCGTTTGACATAATTCTGCGTTGCACCATTTGCGCTAGTTTGTTTAGCAGAGGGAGCAAGAAGATTGTCCCGCCCAACTTGAGGAAGCATCGCAGGAGGAAACTTTGTGGCGAGATAACTCATCCAATTCGCGAGCACGACATGGGAGTCCGGTCTTACACTGTGCGTGGGGACACACACGATCGGCGCGATGGAATCTGCGACACGGCGCGCGTCGCGCATGTTGGGATAATACGGCAGAAACGGCTCTTCCACTTCTCTATAGTCCAAACGTACTGCTTCCAAATCATAGCACAGGCCGCTGACAATGCTGAGATCGAAGCGAATGCCGATATCAGCGAGCAAAGACATGAGATGGTCATTCGGCGCAGCGCACCAAGCCCCGCTGCGAAACAAGACGCATTCGTAGGTCGGATGTTCTGCGCGCAGCAAGTTTTCCAAGTAGCGCTTGCACTCGCGCAGCATGGCGCGCATCTGCGCTGCGGTGAAATCCAGAATGGACCATTTGCGACTGAGCTGCCAAATACCTTTGACATAACGCGCGTCGAGCCATTGCGGATGCACGTGCAGTTGCACGTCGTGTCCGCGGCGATAAACCTCGCGCACCACTTCTTCCCATTCCCACGCCAAGGCTTTTAACTCCGAATGACGCTCGCCAAATTCCAAATGGCGAAGCTGCTGCATCACCTCCACCATGAACGTGCCGCGCATGCCGTAGCGCTCATAGATGTCGATGAGTTTGCGTATGTTTTCAAACTGGAGCGCGCGCATGTCGCCCGAGCCGTCGCCGCGCAGCTCCCAATCGTCAGTGAGGAGGAGTTGGATACGCATTTCAAAGCACCTGGAGGCGGTCAGAACGAGACTCTTCAACTTTCTACAACCTTGACTTTTCTATACGATCTTTCTACTTTGCTCAAAGCCAAAGAGCATTCAATTAAAAGAGGTGCCCTCATGCCAACAGCAGAAGTTCGTTTTTCGATACCGGCGGATCTAGTTGAAAGCATTAAGACTCCTGCGGACTACGGTTACCAAAGCTTCGTGCTCAATCTTTATCTCGATGAGGAGATAAGCTTTGGCAAGGCGGCAAAGTTGTTGAACATGACTTACGATGAGTTTTTGGAATTTTTGGGTCGGCGCAAACTTCCCTATTTTCGCGATACTCCAGATGAACTGAGTGCGGATCTGCAGGAATTGAAATCCCTCTAAGAACATGAAAGTCGTTTCCAACTCAAGTCCGCTCATCATTCTTTACAAATGCGGCAGACTGGATTTACTGCAACAACTTTTCGGCGTGGTTTTGATACCCGAAGCCGTTCAACAGGAAGTTGTGCATAACACAAAAGATCGGCAACAAAGCGAAGCAATCTCGCGTTGCGATTTCATCCAAATTCATCCGACTCCGGCTCAGTCATTCACATTCAGCCATCGTATCGATCGAGGCGAGGCGGAAGCCATCCTACTATCTACTCTGCTTAAGGCCGATTACCTTCTGCTCGACGATAAACGTGCTCAAAAATAGGCTCGTCTGCATAGCATCAATTTCATCTCGACTTTTGCAATTCTTCTCAAAGCTGTGCAAAAGGGTATTGTTTCGGATTTTGAAACCCTGCTTGCGGAACTCCAAGAGAAGAATATTTTTCTGAATCGTGATTTGATCCTTGCGGCACGAAGCTTCCTCGATCTCAATTGATCTCCTCACCTCTTCTCCAACACGAAATTCCCCATAATCAAAACCTCTAGCCCAGTTGTGAAAAACGTCCGCAGCGCTTGATACGGCTCGCACGCCATGGGATCGTTATAGGCATTGAGACTCGTGTTAAGCACCATCGGAACGCCCGTTTGTCTTCCCACTTGCGTGATCAATTCATGAAAGAGCGGATTCGTGCTCGCATGCACGGATTGCAAACGGCTCGTGCCGTCCGCGTGTACGATGGCCGGAGCCTTTTGCGCCGCGAGCGCTTTGACCACGAAGGTTTGCGTCATGTAGGGTGAATCGACGTAGCCGCGAAAATAGTGCGCGCCCTCGGCATGCAAAACCGCGGGCGCAAGTGGCCGAAACTCTTCGCGGAATTTTACTTTTTGATTGATCGTGTCCTTCATCTCCGCAATTTGCGGATTGGCCAATATGCTGCGATTGCCCAGCGCGCGCGGACCATACTCCGTCCGGCCTTGAAACCACGCGATGATTTTTCCAGCCAGAATTTTTTCTACGGCCACCGCCACGGGGTCAGAAACTTCGCGATAAGCAACGCCGGCGCGCGCGAGGACGAAACGAATTTCATCCGCGGAAAATTCCGGACCCCAATAGGCATGCTCCAAACGTTGTGGTCTTTCGCTTGACTGCGCGGCGTGCAAATAGGCCGCGCCCAACGCAAGCCCGGCATCGCTGCACACCGGCGGAACATAAAGCTCGCACACGAAACCGCTCTCGCGAATTTTCTGATTCATCAAACAATTCAAAGCCACACCGCCGGCCAGACAGACTCTGTCGATGCCGGTCTTTTGCACATAATGTTTGATCATCTGCACGACCGCGTTTTCCAACTGTGCCTGTGCCGAGGCCGCGAGATCGAAATGCGTTTGTGTGATCGTCGAGCCGGGAAGTCGCGCCGGAAAAGGCAAAGGGAATACGTCAAAAAGCCGCTCTTGCTTGGAAGGCGCGGGCATGTTGGAGGCAACCCCGCGAATAAATTCATGATGAAAATGATAACCCGTGGGCGTGACTTCGAGTATCTTCGACAAATCATAAATCGGTTTGCCGTACGCGGCCATGCCCATGACTTTGTATTCATCACTGTCCTTTTGAAATCCGAGATACTGCGTGACCGCGGAATAATAAATGCCCAGCGAATTGGGCTTGAGCATTTGTTCGATCGTTTCAATGCGGCCTTCCGCACCGATACTGATCGTCGTCGACTTGCGGTCGCCGGAGTAGTCCATGGTGACGATCAATGCACGTTTCCAGCCGGAACCGTAAAAAGTTGAAGCCGCGTGCGCGGTGTGATGATCGACAAGTTTTATCGGCGGCGCATAGCCGAAATGAAATTCAAAATAGCGCCGCAAGATTTCTTCGAAGTTCGTGTATGTCGCGCCCACGAACACAATGCAATCGAGGTCGTGAATAGAGAGTCGCGCCTGTTTCAAGCAGAATTGTGTAGCGTTCTTGGGCAGCAGCCCATTCGCGAATTTGACGCCGACAAATCTTTCTTCTTCCGCGGCCGCGATCAACTTGCCGTCCATCATCACTGCCGCGGCGCCGTCTTGATTACCGGCCATCACGCCGCCGGAAATGCCGAGGATGTTCATGGGTGACTTCCTTTGGTAATGATTTTTGCTGAGAGTTTCCACCCCACCCAAGCGTGTCATTCTGGGAGAATCTTTGCTAGTGCTCGGCAAAATATTCAACCGGGATTTGGTTGCGAGCACGAGGGAAGGTCCTTACAGGATGACAGTGAAGGGGCGCGCTCGTTTTATTCGATCTCCAAAAAAACTTGCCAGCCGGGATGCGGTTTGAATCCCAGCAAACGCTCGCTGTGCTCAAACATTTTTTCAAATTGTTTTTGATTGGAAGCAATCTCGATCTCATTCGCTTCACGCACGAAACAGCCGAAGCGTTCCGTACGCAGCAAATCGTCGATCCATTTCAGTTTTTGCCATTGCAACCCCATGAGTCGCGTTGCTGCAATATCGACCGCAAGCGGATTGCATCCGGCAACGATGACGCCGGCGCGTTTAGCTTCGGGCAACAGCGGCCCATTGTTCTCGCCGCCGATGATGCCGTCAATCACAGAAAAGACTTTTCGTTGCGGCGCATCGCGCAACACGCCGTTTTTATCCGCATAGAGAATCACTTTCATCAAATCGGAAACCATGCGCCACGCGCTGTCGTTGCCGTGCCAATTGCCGCCGTCGAAAATCGTTTTGCCATCCGCAACGGAACCGAGCACAGGCTTCACCACTCTGCGCCATGATTTGGCGAGCGCGGAGTACATCGCATCCGTAACCGGACTCTGTTGCGCAAGCAACAGATCGTGCAATCGCCGTTTGGTTTTGGTGATGAATTCCTCTTTGGCGTTGAGCAACGCGGGCGGGAATTGATCGCCGCCGTGCGGCGGCGTACCGAGCGTATAATGCACGATGCAATTCTTGTTTGTGTTGATGCCCACCAGACCTTTGGCATTGAGCGTGACGCCGACTTTCTTGTGCACCTTCAGCTTCGGTGCGGAGAGCACCACGTCGGCATTCAAAACAGTGCGGCTAATCACATACTCCTGCACCTCGCCCTCATGATGCGCAATGGTCTCCGCGCGATTGTAATCTGCGCCATAGAATTGCTTGCGCTGCGGCAAGCCATAAAACTTGCTGTCGCGGCCCAAATTCACCGTGACGCTGCCGGCCGGATCGCCCGCCAACTTTTTGCGGCGCGCCATGTAGTTCGCTGCGTCGTGCGGTTGCCGATCAAGCCACCAATCGCGCAGATCGAGTACTTTGATTTCGAAGCGGCGCTTGTGCCAATAGAATTCTTGCAGGCTGGGCAAATGCGTGCGCTCCAACAACTCGGTGAAATTGCAATCTTCTTGCGGCGCATCGGCAATGATGATCTCGCCCTCGCCTTTGAGCGCGAGATAGGCGTAATCCACCAACGCACGCAGCACCGAGGGATGCGTGATGATCGCAAACAACTCGCCGCCTTCGTAATGCCGGCTCAAAACAAAATTCGGCTTGATGACGACGCGCTCGCCGCGCAGAATTACTTCGCAGAGCGGATTCCAATCCTTGCCGCCGAAATGCGCGCGGTCGAGTTCGAGCATGCGCAAACAATTTCGCACCGCTTCGTAAGCCGGATTTGCAGACGAAGCAATCTCGCTTTGAAAAAGATACTCTGCATAGGCCGAGTGCGGATGAAACGGCGGCTGCTCAGCATAGAAAGCCTCGCCTTGCGCAATCGCCACGCGCAGATTGCGATAGTGCCCCTCAATCGCCATACGCAAGCTCCAGTCTCTGCTCCAAAAATCTGTGCTTGCCGCGGCTGGTTTTCGGAATGTCCTCCACGAATGCCAAACTCAATTCCATGTCGTCTCCCAATTTTTTGCACAGCTCGCGTTGAATCATGTGCGAATCGCTTTCCGAATAGCCCTCTTTCCGCATCACTTTGAAAACAACCTTGCCGGCCGTGTCTTGATAGAACTGAAACTGCCGCACGCGATCGAAAACTGCGGAGTGCATGTTGAGCGCGGTCATCGAAATATAACGGCCGGTCTTCGTGACGATAAACTCCTGCAAGCGGCCCTCGATAGCATCGAGTAACTGGAATCGCCGGCCACATTGCGCGCAGTGCGACGCGCCTTTGCGCACGAAATCCGTGGTGCGATAGCGAATGAACGGCGTGGCTTCATTCCAAAAAGAAGTCGCAATCGCTTCGCCGCTTTCGCCTTCTTGCGCTTCATTACCCGTTGCGTTGAGGATTTCAGCATGACCATAAAACGGCCAAACATGATACGCCTCGGAGCGCTCGCACATCGTGGCGAGCACGGCTTGTTCGGTGTGGCCGTACGCACCGAAAATCTTCGCGTTCGGAAAAGCGGCGCGCAGTTTCTCTCTTTGCCAGTCGTAAATATTTTCGGATTCCAGCAAAATGGTTTGAAAGTTGATTCTGCCGGCTTCTCCGCGTGACAGTATCATGGCTGCGAGCATCGTTGCGGAGGAAGGATACGCCGAGAGATGCCGAGGTTTGTGCGCGAGTATTTTTTCAATGTACTGCTCATAACTGCGCTCGGTGAGAAAATAGCTCGAAAGTAGCAATTGGTTTTTATCGCGATCAAACTCCCAAAACTGCTGTTCCGAGCCGATGAACGCGCCGCGCAGAATGGCCAGGCTCTCATCCGGTCGCCAACCGCTGCGCTCGAAGCTCATGTGCAAAAACGCCGCTTCGCGCACGTGATTGCTGCGCGTGTGATAGAAACCCAACGGCTCACCGGTCGAGCCGCCGGTAGTGACGTAGATCCGTTGCGATTGTGGAATCGCGCGCGAAGTGAAATCGGCGAGGTTGTCGCGCAGCAGTTTTTTATCAACGCGCGGCACACGTTTGAAATCCGCAAGCGAACGAATGTCACTCGGCGCGATGCCCGCGTCTTTATACAACGCATGATACCCGGGCACGTTGTCGCAAGCATAGCGCACGATGGCTTGCAGCCGCTGCAATTGCCACTCTGCAACGCGATCGGTTGACCACCACTGCGCTTCTTGCAGAAACTTGCGCAGCGCGCGATATTCGCGGCCCATGCGATAGCGCGTTGGCAGCTTATAGTAAAATCTTCGCGCCGCGTTTTTGATGAGATTCATATCGGCCGCTCAACTACGGCCTGGCCGTGGCTATTGTGACGAGGCTTATATAGCGCGGGCCAGTTTGTTTTGATTTCAATTCGCTCGAATTTCAAATGCGCAATGCAAATCATGGCCTAACCGTGGCTAAACCTCGCGAGTCGTCGTTTCTTGCCATGCCACATCACAATAGGCAAAGCTTCCAATAGCCTGCGCGGCGACATGTACTGCGGCTCGACCAAATGCGGGTGCGCAATGCAGAGTTGCGACACACACGTTTTTTCGAACTCTTGCAGCAAGCGAGGATACTCTGCGAGTCGGCGGTGCTCGACATAGAGCAGAAGATTTTGCGCGTACCACCATTCCACGTTTTGGTTCTGCCAAATGCGCCTGCGGAGGCAATCAACCGGCACATAACCTCGGCTCTGGAATTTCTGCATCCAATAATCCGGCCATTGCGCGTTGACATGATTGGTGCCGCCTTGAAACGGAATCGCGGCGGAGAATAGAACGACCGAACCCAATCCCACGAGAGAGGCAACGAAAGTATCCGCGCATTCCGGCGGCAAATGCTCGGCAACTTCGAGCGAGAGCACCAAATCGAATTTTTTGTCGAGCCGCAAAGGCTTGCGCAAATCAAACGGCAGAAACTCCTCTTTTGAAATTTGCAGCAGGCTTTGATCAACATAAGAGCCATCGACACCCAATACTTCGTGGACGCCGTGTTGCTTGAAGACTTTCAGCCACGTGCCAACGCCGCAGCCCACGTCGATCACACTGCGCGGCTGCGAAAGCTCCAACACCAATGGCACGATCTCTTCCGCTGAGCGCTGCGAGCCGTGCTCGATGGCTTTGAAAAATTTTTTGGTGTAGAAGAAATTCATTTCATCATGCGACTTCGTAGCCCTGCCCCCTTGTGGGGCATCATGGTGATTAAGCGTTTATTGGTTCCGACAGCGGCCCACAAGGGGCCGTGACTACAAAAGCTATGTGAAGTGGAGCGCCGTTGCTTCTGCAAGCGAGCGCTTCTTCTGCTTTTGGTTACGATTGCACACGAGCGCGCAGGTTGTTGACAGAACTGCGCAGCGGACATAATTGCAGTGAAAGGAGTTCACTTTGCATTTGATGCCCAGGGTAAAGTTCACGGCCCGGCAGGCGCCCATCCTGCTTTACGGCGTTTCAGGAGAAAGCTCTCGTGCGTCAACGCGTTCGAAACGCAAAGCATTTTTTTCGCGCAACAGCTCATTCACGGCTTGCAAATAAATCTTCTTCTGTTCTTCCCAACGGTATCGCCGGCAAATCTCCTGGCCTTTGCACGCGCTTGCGCGAACCGCTTCTTCATGCGCGATGGCCCACAAAACTTTGGCGGCGAAATCTTCCACTTCACCGGGGTTGCAATATACCATCGTGTCTTCGGGAAAATAGTGCAGCAACGCTTTGGTGCGAGAAACGATCGGCGCTTTGCCGAGCCAGAGATATTCGAAGACGCGATTGGGCACGTTGATTTCGTTGTAAACCGTGGCGCGCGGTGGAATCACGCCGAAAGTGCTGGCACGAATCACCGCGGGAATTTCTTCGACGCTTTTTTCGCCGAGATATGAAACGTGTGCAGCGAGTTTGAGCGTCGTGATCAAATCCATAATGGCATCGAGGTAGTCGCCGCTGCCGGCAATGACGAGTTGCACGTGCTCATCGCGTGCTAGGATTAGCGGCATAGCTTTCAGCGCGACGTCGAGGCCGTAACGCTCGCTGATCGTGCCATGAAAGAGCAGTTTGATTTTCTCGCCGGCCTCGCGCACGCGCGGCGGCGCGATCTCGCCGAAGTATCTCGGATCCGGCGGGTTGAGAATCGGCAAGACGCGATTGCGATAGCGCCCGCGATTTTCCAGCACTGCGGCATAGGCGTGATTTTGGGTGATGATCAAATCCGCAAATGCACCGGAAGCGCGCTCGATTTTTTTGAGCAGCTTGATGAGCCGCGACTCCATGCTCAAATGATACTTTGCCGCATACATTTCGGGCATGGGGTCGAGGTTATCCAAAATGATTCTGGCGCCGAGCCATTTTGGAATGAGCGCTGCAAAGCACATGAAATCCGGCAGCGAGTATACGTGAATCACGTCGTAGCGTTTGCGCAAATGGAGAATGGAAAGCAGAATGAAAAAAGCGCAGAACGAAGCGGCATATTCGAAGAGATAGCGCAAAGCCGAGCCGCGCTTTTTGCTCACGGGCACGCGATGAATGTTCACGCCCGCAAAGCGTTCGCGGCGCGGCTCTTTCGCATTGCGCAAACAGAGCAAATCAACTTCGCAGCCGCTTTCCACGAGCGCCAAAGTTTGCCGCAACTTGCGCGGACTGTGGTGCGGAAAGTAGGCGTGACAAACGTAGCAGATCTTTTTAGACATGCTTTTGCTTTTTGAAATATGCGAAGCGCTTTATGTCTGCTAGGTGAACTAGCCACCTCGGTAAACAAGCGAAGAAGACCCGCAAGAACGAGCAGCGACAAAACATAAAATGCTAGGGATTCAAGATCGAACAACTATTCAAATACGTCGGCCTCGCCGTTTAGGCCGAGGCAATGCAAATAGAGCTTTTGATATTTCGTCACCATCGCGGCAACGGAAAAGTTCGTGCGCCAATGCTCGCGGGCATTCATGCCAATCTGCGCGCGATGCTCGTTCGCGAGCACGGCGGAAATTTTTTCTGCGAGTGCCGCGGGATCATTCGGCGGAACCAGCCAGCCGGTTTCGCCGTCGGTGATCGCTTCGGGATTGCCGCCGGCGCGCGTTGCGATGATGGGCTTGGCCGCGGCCATGGCTTCGAGCAACGCGATGGAATTTCCTTCCCACAAAGAAGGGAGAACGAAAATCTCAAGCGCCGCGAGAATTTGCGGCACATCTTCGCGAAAGCCGAGAAGTTTTACTTGCGCTTCGACGCCTTCTGCGCGCGCCAACCTTTCATACTCCTCTCGCAACGGCCCATCGCCGACAATTGCCGCACAGAGATTTTGACCGCGCGCTTTGATGATGCGCATGGCTTTGATGAGAACGTCAACACCTTTCTTTTGAAAGAGCCGCGTTACTGTGCCAATAAGGGCGACGGCCTTGCCTTCGGTCAACTCCTGCCGCAACGTTTCAACCTCGCACGCGCGCACGTTTTGATATGCCGACAAATCGACGCCGTTGTAAATCGTGGTGATCTTGTGAGCGGGCTGCCATTTGATGTGGCGTTGCAATTCCTGCGACACCGTGATGACGTGACGAGTGAACGGCAGAGAACCATACATGAACAGCGTGGGCGCGAAGCGATTGAGCCGCAGACTCCAATTGTCATCATCGTGCGAAGTGAAGAGCAGCGGAATGCGCAAAGCGCGTGCGGCGGCCAAGCCGTAAAAGTGCAGCAAAGGATAGTGCGCATGAATAAGCTGAATCTTTTGCGCGCGGCAATAGGCGATCAACTTGTGAAGCGCCGCACTGCTGAAACGGGATTGCACGCCTAGTGCAGTCACCGGCAAGCCACACGTGCGCAGCGGCGAATCCTTCGCATCTTCATCGGAGAGGGCGCAAACGTGCGGCTCGAACAGCCCGCCTTGCAGTTGCTGCGCCAGCGTGAAAACGACTTTGTTGATGGAATGCCATTGCAGCGTTTTGGTCAGATAGAGAATGCGAATCATGATGCTGCTAACCGTTGTGTCATTCAGAAGCAAACGTTGCGAGCGCGCGCGACAAGTCTCCAATAGGCTTCCATTCCAGCGCTAAGAAAGATTCCTTCTGCATGATCTCATTTGGTTTGGTGGACCGCAGACTTAGAATCATATTGTAATGCTCGAGGTAGATCTTAACGAGTTCCCGCCACTGCCGATTTTGCAGAACCCATTCGCGCGCGGCGCCTCCGAGCCTTTGGCGCAAATCATGATCATCGATTAAGCGTTCGCATTGTCGTGCGAGATCGTGCGCTTCGCCGGATCGAAAACATAGCCCGGTGACCTCTTCTTGCACGATCTCCTGTAGCGCGGGCAAACGGCTAACGAGCAAACATATTCCGGCAGCCATCGCTTCATAGGGCTTGAGCGGCGTGACCAATTGCGCCACGCGGCTGTGCGAACGCGCGAGCACGAAAACATCCAGCAGAGCATGGTAATCGTGAATCTCTTGCGGTGCAATTTGTCCGGTGAAGATCACGTGCTCGCGTAGGCCCAACCGGCGCGCATGCTCGATCAAATTCTCTTTCTCCGGGCCGTCTCCAACGATCATGCCCTTCACGCGCTTCCCTTTTTGCACAAGCTGCGCAAACGCCGAGAGAAACAACTCCAAAGATTCATAACCGTTGAGCGATCCGATATAGCCAAGCACGACGGCGTGCTCAAGGCCATATTGTTCGCGCAAAGACGTGTTGCGCGTGCTCTCAAGCTCGTGAACCTCGACGCCATTGGGCACAACGACGATTTTGGATTCCGGCACTCCGCGTGCAATGAGTTCTTCGCGCAGCGTTTGTGAAATCACAAAAACTTTTGCTGCACGATGCGCCAAAGCCAGCTCGGCGTGCCGATGATAACGATAGCGCAGCGAACCGCGGCCGTAAAATCCTTTCGCGACCGCGGATTCTTCCCACAAGCCGCGCATTTCATAGACAAACGGCAGATGCAGGCGCTGCGCCGCGCGATAAGCCGGCCATGAAACGCTGTGCGAAGAATGGCCATGAACAATGTCCGGCTGCACGTCGTGAATCAGTCGAGCAAGTGCGTGCTCAAAATCTTTTTGCAATGAGTGAGGTTTGGCCACGGGGACATTGTGACGCTCTAAAAAGGCCGTGCGCGCCGAGCGCGGCGCATGATAGTAAGTCACGCCTTCAATCGTTTCAACTTCGCAAGTCGCCACCTGATAGGGCGAAGTAACGCCGATTGGAGTGCAATAGCGTTGCT
The DNA here is from genome assembly GCA_013361015.1 of Candidatus Zhuqueibacterota bacterium. Lineage (GTDB taxonomy): Bacteria > Zhuqueibacterota > Zhuqueibacteria > Zhuqueibacterales > Zhuqueibacteraceae > JABWAN01. The sequence continues at coordinate 11,975 of JABWAN010000066.1, forward strand.
GGTGCTTCAGAACATGCTGGGTACGAATCGAGTAACCCGACAGCAACGGCAAAGAAGAGTGTAGAACGTGCAGGACGGTCATAAGTCACTTGATAATGCCAACCGACATGGGAAACGATTGCACGGGCCGCGGCGTGCAAAAGAAACCACGGATCGTGCCGAGCACGAACAACATTTTGGTGGCGAGATTGAAGAACGCTTGGTTCAGACTTTTGTAACGTAGCCAGAGA
>JABWAN010001074.1 GCA_013361015.1 Candidatus Zhuqueibacterota bacterium
GGCGCGTTTTCATCTCATGCAGCAATACTTGCCGTGGCTGCGCGCGTGTTTGGAAAAATTATCGGAAGAAGAGGTGTGGTGGCGACCCAATGCGCAGAGCAACAGCGCGGGCAATTTGATTCTGCACCTGTGCGGCAATATTCGGCAATGGATCATTCACGGTGTGGGCGGGGCATTGGACGAGCGGCAACGCGCCGCCGAGTTTGCAGAGCGCGGTCCAATTCCGAAAGCAGAGTTGCTTGCGCAATTGGAAGCCACGCTCGCCGAGGTCGAGCAAGTTTTGCAGCGCGTCACCGCGGAAGAATTGGCGCAGCCGCGCCAAATTCAAGGCTTGGATCAAACCGTGCTCAGTGCGATCTTTCATGTGGTCGAGCACTTTTCCTATCACACCGGACAAATTATTTATCTCACCAAAATGCGCACCGGCGAAGATTTGAAGTTTTGGAATGTGTGAGGCATGGGGCAGGGAGCTTGGGGCATGGCGACGATTCGGATTATACACATTCTAGCGATATGTTTAAAATCTTTCGCTCGCCAAACGCGGCCAAACTTCTTGTAGAGATACGTTCGCACGACGACAAACCAAGATTGGAATATCGTTTTCGCGCGCATAGGGGTGCATAATCGTTCCCGCTAATTCTACTCGTTGAAAATAGGGTTGCAAATCTTCGGCAGCGATTCCCACCGTGAGTAAAATCTCCTGCGAGGCATTCCCCGGCCCCCACAAATAGAAACTGCCGTGATAGCTGATGACTTTCGGCAAACCGTACTTCGCACCGTAATATTCCAACGCGCCGGCTTGGCCGTAATTCGAGGCCAAAATGGAACACTGCTTTTGTTCTTCCGGCGCGAGTGAGTGATAAACTTGCGCAACCGTCGCGGCTTGATTTTCCCAGCCGAGCATGTCGGCATAATCCTGTGGAATGCGGTGCAGCTTGCCGTCTTCCCAGCGCAGTGGCTCGGCCAAGCCCAGGTTCGCCATGAACGCAACGTATTTTTCCAACGCGGCAACGGAGAGTATTGGTACGCCATAGGGCAAGCCCCCGAGGTTCGAAGCAATAATGAAGCTGAGAAGCGCCGGCTTCAGCCACGCGCGCTGCGCGCTCAAAACGTATTTCTCCATCGCGCAACCGCCGGCCGCGAAGAGCATGGGATATGCTGGCAACAAGTAATATGCTTTCCCGCTCAAGAACAACAAGAGCGCGAAGCAAACCACATAAATCCATCCGAGGGTGCGAAACGGTTGTCCTGCTTTGGAAAAATAAAAATAGAGTCCGAACATCCAAATGCAGGAAGCGGAGAAAGACATGAGCACTTGCATGAGAATGAATCCCGCAGGCTCGACATTCACGAGTTGATTGCGGCTGAGCATTTGCATGTGCTCGAGGAAAGGCCAGCCGTGCACGTATTGCCATATCAAATTGGGTAGCCACATCGCGAAGGCGAGGGCCGCGGCAAACCATGGCCACTTCGTTCGCAACATGTGCCGCGCGGAGGTGAGCAACATGCTCGCGAACACGGCGCACGCGAAGAGCAGCATCGTGTATTTCGTGAGCAAGCCCAGTCCCACCACGACGCCCAACGCCATCCACCGGCGAGGCGATTGCTTTTTCAAAATGCGAATTAAAAGATACGCAGCCAGCGCCCACAGGAGTTGATCGAAGCTCACGGGTTGAAACATTGTGTTCGTGCGCAGAAACGCCGGGGCCGCAATGTACGCCACCGCCGCCAATGTTTGCGCGAAGCGGCCGCCGCCCAACTCATGCACCATTAAGCCGCTTATGATGACAAGCAGCGCGCCTGCCAACGCCGGAAAGAAGTGCGCGGCAAAGAGTGAATCGCCGAAGAGCAGTTGAGCTAGCTTGGCGATAAGCGCGATCATGGGCGGATTTTCCAGATACCCCCAATCCAAGTGCCGCCCCATGGCGATATACAAAAACTCGTCGCGATGAAATTCAAATTCGGGATGCACAAGTAAGGAGAGAAGAAATTTCAAGAGCGCGAGGCCGAGCAGTAGCGTTAGTCCACTCGTGTGGGCGCGTTGTGAGGGCATACTAGAGCTTTCGAAGAGAGCAGCGCTTCAGTGCTTCTGCTTGAACATAATCGGGATCGTTTTTTCTGTGGGCGCACCGATTTGGAGAAGCTGCCAATCTTTATCATAGCCGTTGATCATCCG
>JABWAN010001075.1 GCA_013361015.1 Candidatus Zhuqueibacterota bacterium
TACAAACTCGAAGGTTTCAACGACAACTGGATTCATCTCGGCACCAAGCGCGACGTCACTTTCACCAATCTCGATCCGGGCGAATACACCTTGCGCGTGAAAGGCTCCAACAACGACGGCGTGTGGAACGAAGAAGGCGCCTCGCTGAAAATCACCATCACCCCGCCGTGGTGGAAGACGTGGTGGGCGTACGGATTCTATGGTCTTTGCATATTTAGTCTGCTTTATGGAATCAGGCGTTTCGAACTTCGTCACAAAACGCGAGAGCTGGCACGCGAGCGGCGGGTGTCTGACCGCTTGCGGCGCGTGGACAAGCTCAAAGACGAATTTCTCGCCAATACTTCGCATGAGTTGCGCACGCCGCTCAATGGCATCATCGGCATCACCGAGTCGCTGCTCGACGGGGTGACGGGAAAATTGCCGGAGAAGACGCAAAACAATCTTTCTTTGGTGATCGCCAGCGGCAAACGCCTCGCGAGCCTGGTTGATGATCTGCTCGATTTCTCGCGCTTGAAGCGGCAGGATTTGCAACTGCATCGCCAGCCGGTTGACCTGCGCGTGCTCGCCGAGGTGGTGTTGAAATTCAGCGAACCTCTGCGTGCGGGAAAAAAATTAGCGCTGCAAAACGACGTCCCGCCGGACCTGCCTCCGGTCGCAGGCGATGAAAACCGTTTGCAGCAAATCCTGCACAATCTTATCGGCAATGCCATCAAATTTACCGAGTCCGGCAGCGTACGGATTTCTGCCGAACAACAGAACGGCATGGTCGCGGTTTCGGTTCGCGACACCGGCATCGGCATTCCAGCGGATAAATTCGAGTCCATCTTTCAATCCTTCGAGCAGGTGGATGCCTCGATTGCGCGCGAATACGGCGGCACGGGCTTGGGCCTGACCATTACCAAACAGTTGGTGGAGCTGCACGGCGGCAAAATCTGGGTAGAGTCTGAAGTCGGCAAAGGTTCCACTTTTACTTTCACGTTGCCAATGTCTGAAGAACGACTTGCCCCTGCAATTGCGACTGATCTGTCAAAAGTGCGTGAGATCTCTGCCGGTGATTTCGGGGAGCAGGTGGAAGTGATGCCCTTCAACGGTAACGGCAAGCAAGGGGAATTTCATGTTCTCATCGTTGACGACGAGCCGGTTAATCATCAAGTGCTTGCGAACCATCTCGCGAGCATGCCGTACGAAATCATGCAAGCCTTCAACGGCGAGCAGGCGTTGCACGCCTTGAGCAACGGCAGGAAATTCGATCTCGTGCTGCTCGATATCATGATGCCGCGCATGTCCGGCTATGAAGTTTGCCAAAAAATCCGCGAGACACATCTGCCCACGCAATTGCCGGTGATCATGGTGACCGCGAAGAATCAAGTTTCCGATCTCGTGGAAGGATTTCTTGCCGGCGCCAATGACTATCTCGCCAAGCCGTTCTCCAAAAACGAGCTATTGGCGCGTATCAAAACGCATTTGAATCTGTTGAAGATCAACTCCGCCTATGGCCGCTTCGTGCCGCACGACATCCTGCGCTTTCTCAACAAGGAAAGCATCATCGAGGTGAAGCTAGGCGACGGCGTGCAGATGGAGATGACCGTCTTCGTCTCCGACATGCGTTCGTTCGCCACCATCTCAGAAAAAATGACGCCGCAGGAGAATTTTGCGTTCATCAATGCGTATTTTGAGAAGGTCAGCCCCATCATCCGCGAGCATCACGGGTTTATCGATCGCTACTCCGGAGATAACATCATCGCGGTTTTTCCCCAACGGACTGAAGACGCGATCAAAGCCGCGATTGCCACGCAACGCACGCTCACGGCAGAAAATGCCAAAGGCATGACGCGGGGAGCATGGCCGATACACATCGGAATCGGCATTCACACCGGCAGTCTGATGCTCGGTATCGTCGGCGAAAAGGAACGCGCGCAGAGCGATATTTTTTCAGATGCCGTGAATTTGGCATATCGCCTCGAAGGCTTGAACAAGCTCTACGGCGCCGCGATCATCGTCAGCGAGCAAAGCTTGTTGCGCTTGCCGGCAGGACATGAGTATCACCAACGTCCCCTTGGCAAAGTGCAAGTCAAAGGCAAAAAACAATCGACGCCGATCTTCGAGATTTACGACGGCGATCCCGAGCCGGTCATCGCGTTGAAGCGCACGACGCTGGCGGATTTTGAGCAAGGC
>JABWAN010001076.1 GCA_013361015.1 Candidatus Zhuqueibacterota bacterium
ATGGCTGTTATGGATAATGAAACGTGTAGAGTCAACCGCCGACAAGATGCGAAAGCTAATTTAGAGAAAGAGTTTGTGTAGGAATTTTTATTCTGCTTTGTTTCCCGCAATTGTCAAGCATATATCGACAAAAACATAAAAGTGCGTAGGCCTTTCGTCTTGTGGAAAAAGTAAAAGTACGGGTGAGAGAACAGAGGAGAAACAGTTCTCAACCCACAGCCATTTCAAAGCCGCGCGTCCGGTCAATCTTCATTGCATAGCGAGCATGCGCATGTGCATTTCTCCACGCACGAGCAATCGAGGCCTCGGCATTGCAATCTTTCGCAGTGCCGCAATCGCACGCAAAGAGCGCCGTAGCCCTGCCCCCCTCGTGGGGCAATGCAACGTGCAGAGCTAGCCGATCACAAGAGAGCCAAGCGCCCATAAGAGTCAGCCGCCCACAAGGGGCGGGGGCTACGTCGTGCGAAATTATTTTTGTGTGAATGCTTCATTCCACTGCGCTCCCCGCCTTGCCGGGAAATATACCCGCAAAAGCATGGGAATGCGTTGGGTGTGAGATCGGGTTCGTGGAGAGATGATCGGAGGACGGCGCGCCATTTACAGCAAAATCACTTCGTATTCATTTGGCTACGGCGCGCCCGCGTTATGGCTTGGTGGAAGAGATAATCGCTGAGGGTTTTCAACAAGAATTTGTATCGTTTGGGCAGGATTGGATTTCTTGATCATGTTCGAAGAATACTTCGGCTCGTCGTCTGCAAATTGACTGTCCCATATGGCGAGCGCCATCCGCATCCACTCCTTGCGATCTTCGTCGCGTTCATTGACTTGAGCCGCGGGCTGCTGCTTTGGCATTCGAAATTTTTTGCGTGCAGAAGGCATTGCTCAACTCGTTGCTGCAGATTCTTGCATGCGCTCGATCAAAAGCGCATTGACCAACGTTTCCATCGAAACGCCCTGCGCCCGCGCGCGTTGCGAGAGTTCCGTTGCAACATTGGGCAGAATGGCAACGCGAATTGCGCGCTGGTTCGGCGTTTCGAAGCGGAACCACTCGCCGTCGTCTTCCATATAGGGAGCCGTATCGAGATTATCCCAGAACGCGGCTTCTTCTTCGTAGGTTTTGAATTGCGGCGTTTCCAATTTGCTCATTAAACGCGGCCCTTTGCACGCACAAGTTAGGAGCCAGAGACTCGCTTACCTCGCTGCATAAGCTCTTCCACTTTTCTTCGCTGCACTTTGAGAGGCTTGATGCACGACTTCAAGAACTGTTTCCGGATATTTTGCAGCTACGAGCAGTAGAATCCGTGCTGCGCCTTCGGGTTTTCGCCGGCCTTGCTCCCAATTGCGCAGAGTAGAAACGCTTATGCCGAGCATGTCTGCAAACTTTGGTTGGGACAGCCCATAATGATCTCTAATCGAACGCACATTCGGCTGGCCCAATTTAAAGGTCCGGCTCGGCCTCATTTCGCCGCGTAAGATCGCACCGCCTTGCTTGACGCTTTGCAAAAGCTCTTCAAACATTTCTTTTTTCATTTGAGCTCCTGTTCAACAAGAGATTTCAAAACTTTCAGTTGCTCATGAGTCAAATCATCTTGCACGTTTTTGGGGTAAATGAACAGCAGCAGAATTTTTTCATGCGAAGAAATCCAATAGTAGATCACGCGAACTCCTCCGCGCTTGCCCCTTCCTGATATGTGCCATCGTATTTTTCGCAAACCGCCGCTTCCTCGAATGACGTCGCCGCCTTCTGGGCGCCTGATTAGTTCGTTTTGAAATTCACGATATTCCTCGTCCGTTAGAAGTGCTTTCAGGTGGCGAGTGAAAATTGGCGTCTCGATGATCTGCATGTTCCAATATATGCCAATGAAGTATGTGAGTCAATGGCGGGTTTGATCTTCAGTAGGCATTCTTTCTATAAAAAATCCCAACTACCTCTTCGGCGGCCACGCGAACGGCGGCAAGCCTTCGGTGTTGTTGCCGCCACTTTCTTTCGGCGAGAGTATAAAGTACGTCGCAGTTCCCAACGCTGCTGCGCCGCCCGCAATCCACAGCCATTTTTTCGATGAAGATTTTTCCGGCAGCGGCGAAAGCTCCACGTTCAAACTCATTTCTTTTTCCATGAGCAACGACTTGCGCCATTCTTCATAGCCAATCGCGCGCACCGTCACTTGCAC
>JABWAN010001077.1 GCA_013361015.1 Candidatus Zhuqueibacterota bacterium
AAGGTGTTCGGACTTTTCAAACGCCCTCTAAGAGACACGGCCACATCTTTCTGCCCGGCATTTTTCTGCCAATGCTTTTGTGTGCCATTTCGATCTCGCCCTTATGCGCGTCTTCTATAAATGAGACGATCATGCTCAGAAAAGAAAGGCGCACGCCATGTTCTTCCCTCGACTCTATCGCGAACTTTACTCCGACGCCAATCTCAATCGCGCGTGGCGCGCAGTGCGCCGGGTGAGCACGGCCACGGGCCTCGACGCGATGACCGCAACCCACTTTGAAGCGCGCGCGTTTATCCTGCTCAAACAATTGCAGGACGATTTGCGCGCTTTCCGCTATCGCCCGCAGCCGGTGAAACGCATTTTCATGAAACGCGAAATCGGGCCGCCGCGGCCGCTGGGTATTCCCACGTTTGTCGATCGCATCGTGCAGCGCGGCCTCGTGCAAGTGCTCATTCCGGTTTTCGAGCCACACTTCGATGAATGCAGCCATGCCTATCGCACCGGCCGCTCGCCGCAAACCGCGCTCGCGCAGGCCAAAGATTTCGCGCGCAACGGAAAGTCGTGGGTGGTGAAGCTCGATCTTTCGGATTGCTTCGGCAACATTCCGCACCGGCCGCTGTTGCGCGCGGTGTTTCGCCGCGTGAAAGATTGCGCCGTGCGCAAATTGCTCGTGCGCCTCTTGTCCGTCGAGATCGTCACGGAATCTAATAGCGGCATGCGCCAAGTGAGCAAACCCGGCCGCGGCATTTTGCAGGGCAGCCCGCTCTCGCCGTTGCTCGCGAACATTTATCTCGATGCGTTCGATCAAGCCTTGCGCAAGTTGGAGCTTCGCTTCGTGCGCTACGGCGACGACATCGCGATTTTTTTATCCACCAAACCAGAAGCGGAAGCCGCGCTTGAAACCGCGACGCGCTTGCTCGAAAAAATGTTCATGCCCGTCAATCGCGAAAAAACGAAGGTGCATCATCTCGGCACGGGGTTTAAATATTTGGGGGAGTGGTTCAGGTGGAGGAGGGAGAAATCTTAGTGACGGTTAGATCAAAAAGTAAGGTAGGGTGATCATGCTCGCTGCTGTTCCAGGAGGGTTTCAAATCTTTGATAGCTTTCCTGCAATTCATCCTTGGGCGCGTTGATAAACGAGAGACCCTTTTTACCCAAGAGAGAGAAAAAGTCGGAGTAACTCATGCCGAGCAATTCCGCCGCACGCCCCAAACTTATGTTGCCGCTTTGACGCTCTGCAATGAAGAGATCTTCGAACCTCGCGCGCCGGGCTTGCTCCATGCTGTCAAATTGCCCCAACAGATCCTCGGGAATTTCCATTGTGATCGTTGCCATTTTCTTCTCACGTATGAATGTTCAAGATCATGTATCAAACAACTTTAATCGTCATATCTTTCAGATTGAAGAGCGCTTCTTTCTCGAGCAGCATGCGCATACCCATCAGCGCGGTTCCGGCATCTGTGCCCATCAATAAAACCAGGAAGGGTTGGTTCGCTACGATGACTTCACCAACGTAAGTTTGCTCTTCCAGGTTGCTGCCATCGGCCAATTGGAAAACCTCCCTGGCCGCCGGTTTGAGCACCATTTGCTCTAAAATTTCCTTTGGCATGCAAAACCACCCATTGAATCCGGTGTCGAGAATAGTTCTTACCGGAACCAAAGTTTCATCATGACGACGGATGAAAGCATCGTCCAATATAGGTTCCAAGTCTTCGGTGATTCGGCCCGTAATCATGCGCGCGCCTTGCGCACGACGCCGTGATGCGAATGGGCCGCGATATAACCAACACGTTTCAAATAAAATTGTTTATTGGGAAACTCTCTCTGCGCGCGAATAATCGCCTTAATATCGACGTCGTCAATAAAGTATTTACCGGAATCGACGTCAATGGCGACGAATTTGCCTTTGAATTGCTCTTCCGAAATCTCCGGCAAAATGCGCTGGCGGTAAATGTCCTCGCCCTTTTGGGCGAATGGCGACAATACAAGTTCTGGCATGGCTTTCCCCTTGTAAAATCATGTTCATCATAAGATCTGTCGACTCGAAACTAAACCAAAGATCGCCCAAAATCAACAAGAAACTTTTTGCAGTATTGGTTTGCCAACGCCAAAACCGCCTTCGACAAGCTCAGGCAGCGTCGTTGGCTGAGCCTGTCGAAGCCAACAA
>JABWAN010001078.1 GCA_013361015.1 Candidatus Zhuqueibacterota bacterium
CGCGTATTCAAAAACCTTTCGCGCCTGCGCAGCCCGGAAGCCTTCACGGCGTGGATTTATCAAATCACCGTGAACCTGTGCATGGACTTTCGCAAGATGCGTGCGCGTGCGCGTTGGCAACCGCTCGAACCGGAGCAGGAAGGGCCCTCGCCGTTTGAGTTGGCGACGGCAAAATGGGTAAAAACGCCGCAGCAAGTTTTGGAGAACAAAGAACTGCTCGCGCACATTACTTCCGCGATCGACGCCTTGCCCGAGCAACAAAAGGCAGTGGTCATCATGCACGAAATCGAAGGCATTTCCAAAAAGACGATCTCGGACGTGCTCAATTGCTCGTTGGTTACCGTGCGTACCAATTTGCACCACGCCCGCAAAAAGCTGCGGAAGAAGCTACAGATGTATCTGAAGGCTTAAGAAATTTGCACTCGTGTCCCATTATCACGTTGGAAGGATTTCCTTGAGCATTGACCTTAGCCCCTGCGAGACAAGCTTCCGAATGAAGGACACTAGCGAGGAATCGGAATATGAACTATAGAGCGACAAACCACCCCGGAGATATGAAAATGAATTGCGAACCAGCTCGCGAGTATTTGTTGGATTATTTGGATAACGAGCTACCCGCGACTTTACAACAAGAGTTGTCCGAACATCTGCGCGCGTGCGCAAGCTGCCGTGAAGAGTTGGAAGAGTACCGCAAAACCGCGCTGCTCCTGCAACTGCGCGCCGTACCCGAGCCGCCGGAGGAGTATTGGGAACAAAGCTGGGCGCGCATTCGCTCGCGCACCGTTGCGCGCGTATTGCCGTTGAACCCGGGCAAGATCTTTCGTCGCCCGGCCTGGCAAACCTCCAATCCTTTGGGCTGGCCTGTGCGTTTGGCGATTGCCGCCACGTTGGTGCTGGCGATCGGCGGTCTTTTCATGTCGTTGCCTTCCAAACCGCAATATCAGGCCGAACGCGAAACGGCCAAGCGTGCCTCCTATGCTGCAACCCAAACGTTGAACCCGGAAGACATGCCCGTTGAAATGCAGCGGCAAATCGAGTTGATCACGTTTACCACGGCCGCCGCCGGTTCGCTTGATCCCATCTCCAAAGGTGCGCCTATGATCAAACTGGCGAGGCAGGATTAATGACGCGCCGATTTCCACTCTGGGGCTGGTGCCTTAGCGGGCTTGTGGCAATGGTCCTGTCGGGCTGTGGCGAAACTTCTTCCTCCATCAGCCCGATTTTTTTTGAATTCAAACAGCAGCCCGGCGACAAATACGTTTATAAAATCTGGGACGGGGTGAAATGGACGCTCACCGATTCCGCGGGCAAAGTCTTCAGCATGCACCATGTGCAAGAGCAGAAGTCCATCATGAAATTCATAAGCATAGATTCCAGCGCCGTGCGCGAAGTGAATCTCTCCTTTATCATAACCTATGATTCCGTGCTCAGCACCACCGATCCGCTGCGCCTCAAAAACCGCAAGTCGTTGGTGGGGAACAAATTCGATGTGCAGTTGCGCATGCAGCCCAATGGCCGCATCGTTTCAGTGGAAAGTCCGCGCCCCGGCTTGACGTTTTTTTATGACACGGGCTATCGGCCCAGCCAACCCGCATTTCCCGTGCACGCGATAGCGCGCGGCTATACGTGGACGCAAGACTTCACCATCAACGTTCCGAACGGCGAGCCGACCACCGTTTCCGCAGAGTATCAATTCGCCGATTTCAAGCGCATCGGCGAGTTTGATTGTGCCGTGATCGCCTTCAAGAGTGAACTCCACTACGTTGAATCTTTCAAGCCCAAAGAGGCTTGTCTGCAGCAAGAGTGCTCCGGGAAATACCTCAGCCGCACTACGAGCGCGGGCAAACTCTATTTCGCGTATCGCGAAGGCTTTGTGGTGAAGAAAGAAAACGTGATCAGTACCGAGTCCGAGGCCGTCATTGTCTCCGGGGAAAAGACCTTCAAACTCTCCAATTCCAACTATCGCGATGAGGAAAAAATTACACTCACTGCCATCTACCGCAATAGCGGCGAAAAAACCATGTTCGAGATTGAATAGAAAACGCGCTTTCAGGTTCTGAAAACCTTGACCCGGACAAGCCGGAACCAAACAGGACACAAAACTGAAAGAGCACAAAAAATTATTTTGTGTGCTTTCAGTTTTGTGTCCGAAAAATCTTTGCTTTTA
>JABWAN010001079.1 GCA_013361015.1 Candidatus Zhuqueibacterota bacterium
AAAACCTTTGAGATACTTTTCCGCGGCTTGTTGGCAATGATAGCAAATGATCTCAACCGGAAGCGGATGCAGGTTTTGGAGGAAAATTGCCGAAGCTAAATCCGACTCGGCAATTTTGAACCATTCCTGGGCAACGTCTTTATGATTCATATACCTTCACACCCTCGGTCATGATTTTGTGCTCTAACGTACTGCCCAGTTGTGCGCGCTCAAAAAATTCTTTTTCGCTGTAGATCAAGATATCGAGCGGGCTTGAAATACGGTCGCCCAACTCCCGCCGAATTTCACGCATGAGATCGATCTTTCGTTTGTTTTGCAAAGAGGTGATGACGCACAAATCGAGGTCGCTATCGTTTGCAGCTTCGCCGTTTGCTTGTGAGCCGAAAAGTATAATATGCTTTGCGCCGAAGTTCTGCGTCAACGTATCGCGCAGCAATTCTACTTGCGTACGGGCTTGTATAGTCATTTCCATAGTCCTTTGTTCTTGAACTTGCCTATAAGATGGGAGAACAACAAAAGCGTCTGCAATTATCCGAACCTCAGCTTCGCTCGCGCTTTGGCTTTGAGCGCTTCGGTCTCGCGGTCTTTCGGTTCCGCGGTGGTGACAAGCGCGTCGAGCAAGTTTTTTGAGATCATCGTCACTTGCTCTACTGCATACTCGAATGCCGCCTCGTTCTGCTGCGAGGGTTTGTTGAAGCCCGTGATCTTGCGCACGAACTGCAGCGAAGCCGCGCGAATCTCATCGTCCGTCGCCGGCGGCGCAAAGTTGTAGAGGGTTTTGATGTTGCGGCACATGGGAGTGGAACCTCTGCTATTGTAAAAGATACGAGCAAACAATACGGTGAGACATTACAGAATTCCCTCTTGAGAGTCAAACAGAAAGTCCCTCGTCGCGCGGGCGAAGTCGGACTTTCGTAAACGGCGTGTGGGCGGTTCAAGAAAATGCCGGCGCGAAAGTCCGACTTCATTCGTCAGTTTGAAAACCAGCGTTGGGCGGTGGGAGGCTCTTGTGTTGAAGTCATGCAGGCCAAGCGAACGCCAGCAATGTTTTGGTATCAATGCCCCGAAGGGGCGAAATGGATTAGCCCAGGGCATCGCCCTGGGTTGAAGGCCCTCTTTCGCAATAGCCCTGAAAGGGCGGCATCGCGTTTCATGAAACACCGAATCTCGTCGCATGCCGCCCCGTTGGGGCTTTTGATTTGTGTGGCGGTGAGTTTTCCAGGGCGCTGCCCTTCGCTGTTACATTTGTCCCCGTTGGGGACTTGTGCGTGCTGTTGATCTAATATCAATTACGAACGCGGGCGAAGTCGGACTTTCGCAAACGGTGTGTGGGTGGTTCGAGGGCGTGCGGCACGAAAGTCCGGCTTCACTTTTCGTGTGGGCGGGCACGGTGCAAACTCATGTCCAGCGTCCCATGAAACCATATTTTGAAAATGTGCGTTGGGCGGCGGGATGCCGTCGCTTTGAAGTCACCTCGACTGAAAAGATAAAGGCGAGGTAAACAAGCAAAGATGACACTGCGATGGAGCAGCGACCCAACAAAAAAAGCAGTCGAGATGATTATACTCACAGGCGAAGTCGAACTTGCACGCGGCGTTTTCATAACGCACAAAAAAGCCGTTTGTGCAAGTTCGACTTCATTAAAAAGAGATGTTTGACTTTTCCGGCATCGAATGCTAACTTCGCGACATGCCCAAAACCTCCTCTTCCTCCGCTGCGGAGCGCAAGCTATTTCTAGTTGACGGCTCTGCTCTTGCTTATCGTTCACATTTCGCTTTCAGCCGCAATCCGCTCACCAATTCGCGCGGCGAACAAACCGGCGCGACGTTCGGCTTTGTGCGCGCGTTGCTCAAAATGATCGACGAAGAGCAGCCCACGCACGTGGCCGTGGTATTCGATACGCCCGAGCCGACCTTTCGCCACAAGGCTTATAAAGAGTACAAAGCCACGCGCCAAAAGATGCCGCCCGATCTCGTGGCGCAGCTTCCGAAGATTCGCGCGTTCACGGAAGCGCTTGGCGCGCACTTGCTCGAACTGCCCGGCTACGAGGCCGACGACGTGATGGGCACGCTCGCGCAAGAAGGCAGCGCCGCGGGTATGGCGGTTTATCTTTTTTCGGGTGATAAAGATTTCATGCAGCTCGTCACGGAAAAAATTCTCAT
>JABWAN010001080.1 GCA_013361015.1 Candidatus Zhuqueibacterota bacterium
TTTCTTCCAGAATGACACCGAAGAGAGGCGCTCAAGCAACCGATCGATCCAACATTCCACTACTCCAACACTGCATCAACCCCTCCGCTTTGTTCACTGCGTGTGCGCCGGACCAAGCAGCACGGCATTCATGAAGAGCAAGTTCAATCCGTCCATGAAGGCGCGATAATTCGGGTCTTCCGCGAACGCAATGACTCGTCCGCGGCCGTGGCTCTGATGCATGAGATACGCTTTACTGCCGAGCTGTTTGCGCGCGTCTTCCCACGTGAAGCCGCTCAAGAGCAGTTTATCCTCCGGCAAATAGACCGCGAGATTCACGCCTTTGTCGAGTTTGAGCGGCGTGAAGATATTGCGGCTCTCCACGAGCACGTTGGCGTAACCATCATAGCCTGCGGTCATCCAATGGGTATTCTCCAATTGCACACGCATGAGCGCGCCGGGCGTGCGTTCGGGCAATTCTTCTTCAGGCTGAATGTTCTTGAGCAAATCGTATTTCGCGGCCGTGCTTTCGGGTTTTGCCGAGCCGCCTTCCTTTTTGTCCGATTTCTTTTCGGGCTTGCCTCCGCGCAGCTCGCGCGCAGTTGCGAGCAACTCCACCTTCTCTTCCGTGAGCCAGCGCGTAGCTTCGCCGAACGTGATCAACGTGCCGCCGTTTTGCATCCACGTCCGCAGTTTTTGTGTGCCGTTTTCGCCGAACAATCTGGCATAGCCGCCAAACGCACCGCCGGCGTCGGGTAAAATGATCACATTATACTTGCTCAAATCTGCAGCGGCAAGCTGCCAGGTGTGCACGACCGTCACCGCGCAGCCGTACATTTGCTCCAACACATAACGCGTCCAGCCGCAGGAGAGCGAACTGGTGGGATAATTATACGCCATCGCAATGCGCGGCGGCTTCACGTATTGCACGTGTCCACTGCCGAAATTTGCGCCCCCCGCGACCCACGAATCATTCACGCAGTAAATTTCCACGCCATAATCGCGCGCGAGTTTCTGCATGCGCTCATACAAATCTTCGGGATTGTCTTTCACTTTCACCAACAAAGAGCCGCGCGGAAAAATGACGCCCTGTAGCGCGATCTCTTTATCGGTCGTATGCACGCGCACGTTTTGCCGCAACAAATCTGCTAGCGCAGCAGCAACATTATTACGGCCCCAAGGCAGAAAATAAGCAAGATGCGCCTTGCCTCCGATTCGTCCGGCCGGCTTGGGCGGTTCAGTGAGTACGTTCGCGCGCACGTTTGAAGCCAGCTCTGCGGTGTAACAATCCACGCCGTAAAGCAACGGCAACGACCATCCCGTGACGTCGTAAATTTCGTCGCCCAAACGTTTTTCCGCGCGCTGCATTTGCTGTTTGACAAACTCGGCATTCATTTCGGTGTGCCGGTCCATTAACGTTTTCAGCAAACGCTTTGCCGGTTGCGTGAGCGAGACAATATATGTTCCGGGTGGAAAACTTTTCGTTTGCAGCTTGCGTTCGAAATAATCGCGCACTTGCGTGTTGGTGAAATTAGCCTCTGCGCGCTGCACCTCAATACCTTGTTGCATGAGCAGTGCCGCCATTTTTGTCGCGCGTGCCGGATCATTACCCGGCGGAATGATGTATTCCTTCACCGGCTCGCGGCTGTCTGCGCTCATTCCCGTGCGGCGGTAATCATAAAAATAGCGCAGCATGGCCTCGTGGTTATTGGCCGTCATCTCGGCCGTGGAGAGTGAAGCGATGAAATGATGTTGCACGCCGTCGCGATAGGAGAGCAGCGTGTCGTCCGCGCGGCGAATGACCAGGCCGTCCGCGCCCGCCTGCTCGTAAGTCATGCCGATTGCGCCCTGCAATATCGGCCAGCCCTCGCCGTAGCCGGGATAAAACGAGTCAAAAATCTCGCGGGTGAAGTAATCGAAACGAAAGCGGTCGAACCATTTTGCGTTGTTTTGTCCGTAACGATTAAGCCAGTCGTGTTGCGCCGCGGTCATATTCGGATTGTATGGCAACGCCGGTGGTGCGAAGTAGTAGGTTTGATTGTATCCCATTTCGTGCAAATCCACAAACACCTGCGGAAACCATTCCAAGTAAATGCGCGTGCGCCCGGCGGTCGCCGGCTGCGTGTTCGCAAACCAATCGCGATTCATATCGAACATGTAATGATTCGAGCGCCCGGAAGG
>JABWAN010001081.1 GCA_013361015.1 Candidatus Zhuqueibacterota bacterium
TGTGCGTGGCCATGTAACTCGTGCGAATCAAGCCTTGTCCGGCGGGCACTGCGGGTGTTATGACGGGATTGGTGAAGATGCCGTTTTCGAACAACAATTTCCAAAACTCGAAGGTCTTCATGTCTTCGCCGATATGGAGGGGAATAATGGGAGATTGCGTACGGCCGGTATTGAAGCCCAGGTCGTCGAAAGCTTTCTTCATCTTGCGCACGTTGCGCCATAACTGCTCGATGCGCTCGGGTTCCTTTTCGATAATGTCAACTGCTGCAATCACCGCGGCCGTGGCTGCCGGGGGCATGCTGGCAGAGAAAATCAGCGTGCGCGAATGGTGTTTGATGTAGTCCAGCACATAAGCGTCGCCCGCCACAAACCCGCCGATCGAAGCGAAGGACTTGCTGAACGTGCCGAGCACCAAATCAACCTTGTCTTCCATGCCGAAATGCTCGCCGGTGCCACGTCCATATTTCCCCAAAACGCCGATCGAATGTGCGTCGTCAATCAAAATTTGTGCATGATGTTTCTCGGCAAGCCTGATCATTTCCGGCAAAGCAACGATGTCACCTTCCATGCTGAAGACGCCATCGGCGACGATCAGCTTGCCGGGAGCGTCTTGATGTTTCTCCAAAAGCTTTGCCAGATGCTCCATATCATTATGGCGATAACGCACGGTCCGGCCGAACGACAATCGGCAGCCGTCAACAATACTGGCGTGATTCGCACGATCAGCGAAGATCACATCATCCTTCCCGACGATAGTAGCAATCACACCAAGATTGGTTTGGAAACCGGTCGAAAATACCAATGCCGCTTCGCGTTTCATGTATTGCGCCAAACGACGCTCAAGCTCTTCATGCAACTCCAGCGTGCCGTTCAGAAACCGCGAGCCGGTGCAGCCCGAGCCAAATTTCTCCAACGCTTTGATCGCGGCTTCTTTGACACGCGGATCTTGCGTCAGGCCGAGATAATTGTTCGACCCGGCCATGATGAGCTTCTTGCCCTTGATCATTACCTCCACATCTGCGCCGGACTGGATGGCTTTGAAATACGGATACCAGCCCTCTTGGATCGCCTCTTGGGCGCGCGTGAAATTGCGACATTTTTGAAAAAGATCCACCTTGCCTCCTCAAAACTTCGACTGTTGATCGCCGCGTTCAGCTTTGCGTTTCAGCTTTGCAGGCCAAACGCGTTTGTTTGTTGTGCGTACATGCTCACATTTGTTCAATGACTGCAAATATAACCTTCGTTCGCTCTTAATGCAAGCGGCAATTCTTGTTAAAAAAATGTGATTAAAAAATTTCTAAAGCGAACCAAGGGTGGCGGCGCCGTCCCAGTTTTCGGGAATGCCGTTCGCAAGCAGAGTGGCAATGCGTTCGAGCAGAATCTTCGTGGCGGGATCATCAGGGTAGAAAGCCAGGGTTTGGAAAAACTTCGTGCGTGCACCTGCAAAATCTTGCGCCAAATATGCTGTGAAAGCCTCGTGGTAAGTTTGATAATAGGCCGTGTTGCGCAGGCTGCGAAACGTCGCGAGATCACCGTAGACCTCGTAGAGGTTGATTGCCATTGCGCTGCTGTGTGTTTTTACTCTGTCGAGCAAGCGTGTGCGAAATAGCTGCGGCGATAACTGCGCGTGTGTGCTTTCGGAAATGAGCAGCGACGTGCCATAAGTTTTGTTCAGACGCTCCAAACGTGCAGCAAAATTTACTGTTTCGCCGAGCACGGTATAATCAACGATTTCGCGCGCGCCCATGTTGCCAAGCAGCACGGCGCCGGTGTTGATGCCGAAGCGGCATTGCAACGACGGCCACCCTTGCCGAGCCCACTGCTGCCGCAAATCAAGCAATCGTCTCTGCATCTTTAGCGCTGCGCAGACAGCTCGTTCTGCGTGATCCGGAGCCGGCTGCAACGCTCCGAACTCAGCCATAAGCATATCGCCCATGAATTTGTCGATGGTGCCTTCCTGCGCCAGTACGGCTTCTGCCATGGCGGCGAGATACAAATTGAGAATACTCACCAGTTTTTCCGGCGGCAGGCTTTCGCTGTAGGTGGTGAAACCACGGATGTCTGCAAACAGGGTGGTGATCTCGGTTCGTTTACCGCCGAGCTGTAAACTGTTCGGGTCGAGCTGCTCGATGACGGCGGGGGAGACCATGCGCTCGAA
>JABWAN010001082.1 GCA_013361015.1 Candidatus Zhuqueibacterota bacterium
AACGGCACGATGAGCCAGGGATGCACGGTGCCGTTGTGCAATGAAGTCGCAATTTGCCGTGCGGAACCCACGCACTGTCCGTAATAACCGGGATGATCGGTCGGCAAAGTGCGCAAGCCCAGGGGCGTCACGAATTTCTCCATGGCCAAATCCACCACGGCCCAAATCTGCGCCGGGTTGAATGCGGTAAAGGGCAGGCCGGTCGCCAACAAAGCATTGGGGCGCAGCGTATCATCCGCGGCAAACGTGTTCAGATTGAGGTTGGTGCGTTTGGAATTCGCGAGCGGCGGATCGTATATGCCATCAAAAATATAATTCGCTTCTTCACACCAAAAATTTTCCCGCAACGTTTTTCCCGCCAATTCTGCGAGCTCGCTGCACTTCTTCTCACCCGCTTTTTTATCTAGTAGACGCGAGATTTCTACCATGACCATCAGTGCGTTGTACCACAGCGCTTGCACTTCGATCGCGCGGCCGTTGCGCGGTGTCGCGAGCCATGAACCGGCGCGACTGTTCATCCACGTCATGGGACAGGTAATATCCGTTTGGTAAAGCATCCCGTTGACGGCGTCATATTTAATGCCCGGCGTCGTGCCGGAAAGATGGCAGTGCAGCAGGTCCAAAAGCGTAGAATAACTTTCCGCCACGAATTCATCATCTCCGCTTGCGCGCCAATATTCATAGAGGGCCACAAACAACCACAATGTCGCATCCATGCTCTCGTAGTTTGGGCTTTCGGGCCGAGGTGAAAAAAAATTGGGGATCAAGCCTTGGTTGGCGTGTTTTAAAAAAATATTGAAGACTTGCTTGGCCAGATCGAATTTCCCCGTACACAAGAGCAAGCCGGGCAATGCCTTCATCGCCGCTCGGCCTTGATCGGTAAACTCGGGATAGCCCGCGAGTATCGTCCAGCTCTCCAATGAAAAGGTGGTGGGGCGCGAAATGATGAAATGCCGCGTCGCGCGTGCCATCGCGCGCAACTCGGGCGGCAGATTGGTATTGAGCGCCTCGGCCGTGCGCCTACGTTGGTGCTCGCACTCCGCTTTGTAAGCCTCCTCGCCCTGCCAGGACTCCGGCCCTTCATAAGCCATGAGCAATGTGACCGCAGTGCCCGGCTCGAACGCGAATTCAAACGCGCAGGGCAAATAAACTTCATGGCGATTGACGTTCTTTGTGCTTTCCTCAAACAATTCGAGCGTGCGCCATGCGTTTACGGAAATCAACTTGCCGTTCGGATCGGTTTCAAGGCGGAAGGGCTTGTCATTGAGGTCCGCATAAACCTGCACGTTGCTTCCTTTGGTGCGCATGTGATAGGACTCGGTCAATGCCGTCGCGGCGAGACAATCGCGCATCTCCACCAATGGCGTCAAACGCAAGCGCACCGCACGCGCTTCTCCGACGATTTCATAACGCACAAAAGTGCCGTGAAAATTTTCCGCCATCCACACGCGCTTAATCAGAAAAAATTTTTCCAGGGAGTAGGTATAGGTGGGAATGCCGCTCGTGGATTCGTAGCGCAAAATCGAAACGGCTTGTTGGGCGCGGAAAGTGCGGCGCAAAGACTGCCATTTGCCATCAAAAAAGATTTGCTCGAACACTTCGCGCACAAAGGAAACGCGTTGCAGCGGCGGGCGCGCCGGTGCAACGAGATAGAAGTGTTCCGACTTCCAACAAATGTCCGAGGTGCTCCCCAGTGCATAACCGCCCAACCCGTTGGTGAGGAGCCAATCCTTGGCATTGATGACGTGCTGTTCCTGATTTCGCATCGGATTCTCGATCCTTGAATCTTTTCACGAAGATGAAGCTTGATTTGATGACGCAAGCCTGGCCGGCTGCAACCTGGAGGCTGCAATGCCGGCTCACACTGAAGAACATATATACCCGCGTTGCGGCTGGTTTGAAGATTCGAGGCAACCCGACGGTGCCGCCTTCCGTAAGCAACGGCTAATTTGGATTTCGAGGATTTCCTTGCTATCTTTTTTTCATGAAAGCGGCATTGCTGTTCACATCCAACACTCGTCTGTGAGGAGGGAGCATATTATGTTCATTCGCACTCGTTGCGTTTCGGTCATCGCTCAGTGGCTGCTATTTCCACAAGGAATGCGCTGCTCTTTGCGGCAACCACACCCCCCTAGCCCCCCTCAAGGGGGGAATT
>JABWAN010000067.1 GCA_013361015.1 Candidatus Zhuqueibacterota bacterium
CGGCATCTCGAATCCGGTGCCCTCAGGGAACTGACGCTCACCACCAACGGCTCGCAGCTCACCCGCTTTGCCGACGAGCTGGCCGCCATCGGGGTGCGGCGGATCAACGTCTCGCTCGACACGCTCGACCCCGACAAGTTCCACCGGATCACCCGCTGGGGCCGTCTCGACCAGGTGCTCGAGGGCATCGAGGCGGCGAAATCGGTCGGCCTGCGGGTCAAGATCAACGCCGTGGCGCTGAAGGGCTTCAACGAGAACGAACTGTTCGGCCTCGTCGACTGGTGCGGCGCCGAGGGGCACGACCTGACCTTCATCGAGGTCATGCCGATGGGCGATCTCGGCGGCGAGGACCGGCTTGAGCAGTACTGGCCGCTCAGCGACCTCAGGGCGCGGCTTGCCGCGCGCTGGCGGCGTTCGAATCCGCGACGACGTAGCCCGGCGCGACGCTTGCGCAGTTGAAGCTGCAAGCGGCGTGACGGGCGGTCCAAGGCTGTGTCGCGGTGGCGGCGCCTATGCCGTCGTCGCCGCTCCCGCCGCTTGAAGCAGGATGTCGCGAATCTCCCCGGGATTCTTCGCCACCGCCTGCCGCCAGCGCCCGAAAGCGCCGTGCGCGTTCACCGCCTGCGTCCATTCGTCGAGGTAACGGCGCTTGACCTGGTCCTGTTCGGTGTCCTGCCCTTTTGACCTGCCCAGGGATTTTCGGACCATTGGCTACTTGAGGATGGCCCCCGGGTTGGTGGAATCGTAGCGCGTCTTGAACTCGATCGGTGTAAGGTCCTTGAGGCTCTGATGCGGGCGGACGTGGTTGTAGTGGCGGCGCCAGGTTTCGATGACGACGCGGGCCTCCTGGCGGCTTCTGAACCATTCGAGCGACAGGCACTCGTCGCGGAACTTGCCGTTGAAGCTCTCTGCATCGCCGTTCTGCCAGGGTTTGCCCGGATCGATGAGTGCGGTTTCGATCTTCGCGCCGCCGATCCATTCGAGGATGGCGCGACTGACGAATTCCGGGCCGTTGTCCGAGCGCAGATAGCGCGGCGCGCCCCGGTCGGAAACGAGCCGGGCAAGGACCTCGATTACGCGAGCCGAGCGGATGCTCCCGGCGACGTCGATCGCCAGCGCTTCCCGGGTGAACTCGTCGATCACGGTCAGGCACTTGATCTGGCGCCCGTCGGCGCAGGCATCGAACACGAAGTCGTAGGCCCAGACCTGGTTGGGGCCGAATGCCGGCAGGGGCCGCGGCCGTGACGTGGCGACACGCCGGCGAGGGCGCCGACGGGGCAACTGCAGGCCTGCCAAGCGCCACAGGCGATGCGCCCGGTGCCGACTCATGCCGTAGCCTTCGCGTCTCAGGAACACGCGGATTCTCCTGTAGCCGTAACGCGGATACTGCGCCGCCAAGCGCCTCATCGCCTCTAGCGTGGGCCCATCGCGCTGGGCGCGCACCGAGCAGTATCCAAGCCCGGAACGGGCAATGCCGATCAGCTCGCAGGCACGCCGCTCGGAGTGGCCGCGCTCGCAAGCGAGCGCGACCTGCTCACGGCGCGCCTGCGAGCTCACCACTTTCGGCGGTTGATCTCCTTCATCGTGTCGATCTCGAGGTCGCGCTCGGCAACGATGCGCTTGAGCTTTGCGTTTTCGAGCTCGAGCTGGCGAAGGCGCTTCACGTCAGCGGGCTGCAACTCGCCAAAACGGCGCCTCCAGCCGTAGATGGCTTGGGCGCTGACCTTGTGCTTCTTGGCGACCTCGGGAACGGGCGCCTTGTCGGCCTCCCGCAGGATTGTGACCATCTGCTCTTCGGTGAATCGGGCTTTCTTCATGGGCTCCTCGCCTGTAGCGGGAGCCATTCTCTCAAGTTACAACTGGTCCGAAGAACCTGGGCAGGTCAGGCCGCCAAAGAGGCCGGCAACATGGTCGACCTCGACTCCAACCCGACCAAGCTGATCGAGATAGTCCAGATCGGCAAGCAGATGCTCATGACGCGCGGCGCGCTCACGACGTTCAGCATCGCCAATGACGTGGCAAAATATTTTGCGATCATACCGGCAGCGTTCGTGACTACTTATCCCGCGCTGCAAGCGCTCAACCTCATGCGGCTGGCAACGCCGGCCAGCGCCATTCTTTCCGCGGTGATCTTCAACGCGCTGGTTATCATCTTTCTCATACCGCTCGCGCTGCGTGGCATCAAATATCGCCCCGTGGGAGCAGCCACGGTTTTGCGAAATAATTTATGGATCTATGGCCTGGGCGGTTTGATCGTTCCGTTTATTGGCATCAAGTTGATTGACATGATTCTCGCTGCACTAGGGCTCGCGTGAGGGGTGGAGATGGATGATCGATGATAGAGACAAGTATCGCTGCTCCGCTATCCTCGATCTGCTATCTTCGATTCTTTCATTTCTACTTTCATTCCTCAAACGCACAGGATAACAAATGCGAACTTTGATAAGAACCTCACTACTCATGCTGCTCCTGCTCACGCTCCTCACCGGCGTGGCTTATCCGCTGCTCGTTACGGGCCTCGCGCAGCTCTTTTTTTCAAACCAAGCGCACGGCAGTTTGCTTTATCAAAAGGGCAAGCTCGTAGGCTCCGAGCTGATTGGGCAACCGTTCGATGATCCAAAATATTTTTGGGGCCGTGCTTCGGCGACTTCACCGTTTCCATACAATGCCGCCGCCTCTTCCGGCTCCAATCTCGGGCCGACGAATGAAACACTGTGGCGCGCCGTCGAAGCGCGCGTGCAGGCATTGCGGCAAGTTGATTCGAGCAATACCGAACTTATTCCGGTTGACTTGGTGACGGCCTCGGGCAGCGGCCTCGATCCGCACATCAGTCCGGCTGCGGCGTTTTATCAAGTACCGCGCGTTGCCCGCGCCCGCAATTTGGAAGAGGCCTTTGTGCGGCAATTGGTTGAAAGACACCTTGAAGGCCGGCAATGGGGATTTCTCGGCGAGCCGCGCGTCAATGTGTTGAGATTAAATTTGGCGCTGGAAAAGGAAGGGGCAATCGAATGATTCGCTTTGAAGCGTGCATAATTTGTGGAATGTTTTTGAGTATGATTTACAACGGTTTGCTCTTTGCGCAAAGCGAGGAAGCGCCAAAAGTTACTTTCGGCGCGTTCATTGATGCTTATTACGCGTATGATTTCGAGCGCCCAATCACGCGCGATCGTGCTTATACGACGCAACCGGCGCGGCACAACGAGTTCAATATCAATCTAGCATTCGTCGAAGCCAGGATTTCCGGCGAGCGCGTGCGCGGGCGGCTCGCTTTGCAAACCGGCACTTCGGTGTATCTCAATTACGCCGCGGAAGCGAGCAACCGCGAACTGGCGCAATTGCTTCAAGAGGGTGTTGCCGGATTCCGACTTGCCGATAATCTGTGGATCGACGCCGGCATTTATCTCTCACATATCGGACTGGAAGCATGGATTTCGCGCGACAACTGGACTTACACGCGCTCACTGTGTAGCGACTTCTCGCCTTACTATCAAACCGGCGTGAAAGCAACGTGGCGGACTTCACCCAAGCTTACATTGCAGTTGCACATATTGAATGGCTGGCAGAACATTGCGGAGACCAATGACGACAAAGCGCTCGGTTTGCAGGCGGCCTTTACGCCTTCGGAAAAATTTTCTTTAACCTACAGCAATTTCCTCGGCAACGAGCAGAGTGACTCGCTGGCCTCGCGTACGCGCTTTTTCAACGACGTGGTTTTGAAATTTTTTTTGAGCCCGTCATTTCAAATCGCCGGCGTGTTCGATCTCGGCCTTGAAGAAAAGCCCGCCGGTTCGGGAAATTCGACTTGGTATGCGGCGATGCTTTTGGGAAAACTTCAGGCCACGTCCTTGCTCGCGCTCACCGGCCGAGTCGAATATTACGGCGACAAAAAGCAAGTGATTGTGAAAACCGGCACACCGGAGGGTTTTGAGACTTACGGCGGCTCAATCACCGTGGATGTCGCCATTGCATCGAATTTGCTTTGGCGTCTCGAAGGCAGGCTGCTTTCGAGCACGGGCGAAATTTATCCCACGCATGACTCTGGAAAACTTTCTGAGCGCAACGGCTTGGTGGTGACTGCTCTGGCGTTAATGCTTTAAGCAGGCTGTCAAATTCAACTTATTCTGTTTATATTATGAATGATGATAACCGCAAGAATATGATCCCCGAATCCCGTCCCGATCCGGATGCGTTGCTGGCTGCGGTTCAGCGCGAAGCAAAGCAAGCGCAGCGCGGCAAACTGAAAATTTTTTTCGGCATGGCGGCCGGCGTCGGAAAAACTTTTGCAATGCTGCAGGCGGCGCAGGCGCTGAAAAACCGCGGCGTTCATGTCCTCGCCGGATACGTCGAGACGCATGGCCGCGCTGAAACCGAGGAGTTGCTGAAAGGTTTGCCGGTTGTGCCGCGCCTGCACATTCCATATCGCGGCGTTGAGCTGCAAGAGATGGATTTGGATGCCGTTCTCCAACTCAAGCCCGACTGCGTTTTGGTTGATGAATTGGCGCATACCAATGCCGAGGGCGTGCGGCATAACAAACGTTATCAAGACGTGCTGGAATTGCTGGAGCACGGCATTAACGTTTACACCACGCTGAACGTGCAGCACGTCGAAAGCCTCGTTGATACGGTGCGACAAATCACCGGCATCAGCGTGCATGAAACCGTTCCGGACAGCATTGTGGATCGCGCCGACGAAATCGAGTTGATCGATCTGCCGCCGGAGGAATTGCTCAAGCGTTTGTCCGAAGGCAAAGTCTACACGCCGGAACGATCCGCCGCGGCGATACGGAATTTTTTCCGCAAAGGTAATCTCACCGCGCTGCGCGAAATCGTGCTGCGTAAAACCGCGGAGCGCGTGGGCATGGACTTGCAGGAATACATGCAAGCCCATCGCATCGAAGGCCCATGGAAAACCGTGGAACGCTTGATGGTGGCGGTGGGCGCCAGCCCCTATTCCGAGCATCTCATTCGTTGGACGCGGCGTCTCGCGGCAACGATGGAGGCGCCTTGGGTCGCGACCTATGTACAGACTTCGCACGCGCTCACCGAGAACGAGGAACGGCGCTTAAAACGAAACATCGCTTTGGCGCGGGAGTTGGGCGCAGAACTCGTCACCACCGTCGACGAGGATGTGGCCACGGCCTTGATTCGCGTTGCACAACAAAAGAACGTGACGCAAATCGTCGTCGGTAAATCGCACGCGAAATCCTTTTGGGAAAGATTGCGCGGCGGCTCGCTCGTTAATCGTCTACTCGGCGACAGCGGCGGCATCGACGTATATGTTGTGCAAAGCGACGCGGCTTTCCCCGAAAAGAACAAGCGCCGTGCGCCTTTGTTGCAAACCGGTCTGCTGCAATATCTCCAGGCCGCTGGCGTCGTCATCGTAGTTGCCGCATTGTGCTTTCTTGCTTCCGGTTTGATCGACTATCGCGCCGTTGGCATGTTTCTCTTGTTTACGGTTTCGCTGCTGGCTTTGCTGGTGGGACGCGGCCCCATTTTTATGGCCGCAGCATTAAGCGCCATCATTTGGAATTTCTTCTTCATCCCGCCGCTTTTTACTTTTCATATTTATGCCTTTGCCGATGCGTTACTGCTCGGCATGTATTTCATCATCGCGCTGGTCGGCGGCGAGTTGACTGCGCGCATTCGCAAGCGCGAGTTGGGTGTGCGCCGCCGGGAACAACAAGCCGTCGCACTTTATCATTTGGCGAGAGAATTGAATCGCGCGAAAACTTTGGATGACATGATGCGCACTGCGGAGCATGAAATCGGTTTGGCGTTCAACGCGCGCGTCGGCTGCTTTTTGCCGCAAGCGCCGGACAAGTCGGCGCTCGCGCTTCACCCCGCGAGCACGTACACGCCGCACGCGGAAAAGGAATTGACGGTCGCATCGTGGGTCTTTCAAAATTGCAAACCTGCCGGGCGCGGCACGAGCACGCTGCCCTTTGCGGAAGCCGTTTACTATCCGCTCTTGACCGGCAACGGAGCGGTCGGCGTGATCGGCATTGCTCCGCTATTGGCGCGGCCCCTCACGCTCGAACAAGAAGGCTTGCTCCAAACGTTTTTGCACCAAATCGCCGTTGCGCTTGAGCGTGAAATGCTGCGCGCGGCCGCGGAACAAGCGCACGTGCTGGCTACTTCGGAGCGTTTGTATAAAACTTTGCTCAACTCGATCTCGCACGAGCTACGCACGCCATTGGCAACCATCACCGGCGCTTCTACAAGTCTGTTGGATGAGCATACCGCTGAAGATCGCGAGCGGCGCAAGCTGCTGGTGGGCGACATTTTCAGTGCGGGAAAAAGGCTGAACCGGCTGGTAAGAAATTTGCTCGACATGTCGCGGCTCGAGTCCGGCATGCTCAAGCTGAATTTGGAATGGTGTGACGCCAATGATCTTGTGCACGTTGTGCTGCGGCAGCTCACCGCGGAACTGGCGCAGCATCAAGTGCGCCTTGAATTGGAAAACGACCTGCCCTTGGTGCGCATGGATTTTGTGCTGATGGAGCAAGCGCTTGCAAATGTCTTATTGAACGCGGCGCAACATACTCCCACTGGAACCGCCATCACGCTGCGTACGGCGGCGATGGAGAAACTACTGGCTTTCGTTATCGAAGACGAGGGCGAAGGCTTTCCTCCCGAAGCACTCGAACATATTTTCGAAAAATTCTATCGCTTGCCGAAAGCCAAAACTGGCGGCACCGGTCTCGGCCTTTCCATCGCGCGCGGTTTCGTGGAAGCTCATGGTGGAACCATCTTCGCGGAAAACCGTTTGGAAAAAGGCGCGCGCTTTATTCTCCGGCTGCCGCTCACGGAAGCGCCGCGCACACCGGAAGAGACGACGCCTTGACTCTAGCGTGAAGTTCGTTTATATTGCTCGTGTTTATTTGCACGCGATTCTGCTTTTGCAACAGCGTTGCGGGACTCGTGAAAATTTGGAAATGTTGCGCCACGTTCCGTGACGCCAGAGTCAAGTTGAGGCGCAAGTGTGCGCATGAAATAGATGCAGCATTACTTTCTTAGCCTCAACGAGCATGTTCATGCGCTTACTCGAGGAGGGCGCATTTGAATTCCCGCCCCACTATTCTAATCATCGACGACGAAGCGCAAATTCGACGTTTTTTGCGCGTGAGCTTGGAAGCCTCGGACTATCGCGTGGTGGAAGCCGCGACCGGGCAAGACGGCATCGTGCAAGCTGCGCTTGCGCACCCCAATGTCGTCATTCTCGATTTGGGCTTGCCGGACATGAGCGGCAATGAAGTGCTCATGAAAATTCGCGAATGGAGCGGCGTGCCGGTGCTCGTGCTTTCAGTGCAAGACGGCGAACAGGAGAAAATTGCGGCCTTGGATGCGGGCGCGGATGACTACGTGACCAAGCCTTTCAGTATGGGAGAATTGCTGGCGCGTTTGCGCGTTGCAACTCGGCATGCACAACCGCTCGCAGATACTCCCGAGTTTCGCAACGGCCATCTTTTTGTCGATTTCGTGCATCGCGAGGTTACTGTCAACGAGCAGCCCGTCAAATTGACGGCGACGGAGTACAATCTTCTGCTGCTTTTCATCAAACATGCCGGAAAAGTTTTGACCCATCGCCAAATTTTGAAGGAAGTTTGGGGACCGCACACAGTGGAGCAGACCCAATATTTACGCGTGTACATGGCCCAGCTTCGCAAAAAACTGGAGCTTGATCCCAGCCAGCCGCAACTCTTTCTCACCGAGTCGGGCGTCGGCTATCGCATGGTTATATTGGAGGAATAATACTTCCACCCCAGAAATCCTTTTGCGCGGCCACCAACAGGCCGTGCAAAAATCGCTGCGACGCAATGTGAAGTTGCTCTGTGATCAAATGAACACGAACCCTCAAATACAGGCAGAAATATGACGACGATTGATCTTCAAAACCACGACAGTATGATTTTTTCGGCAAATGAACAACGCTGGGAGCTATACCGCAACAGCGAGGGCCGCCTCATTTTGCGCAAGCTCGAGGCGGATAATTCCACACAAGAAACGCCTATTCAGGTGGCCGCATGCTTCCCGTGGAGCCATCCGCAGCAGTTCGTGAGCCTGCGAGATGATAAGGGCCATGAATTGTTGTTGCTCGAATCCTTGCAGGAGCTTACCGGCGGGCCGCGCCAACTTTTGGAAGAAGAGTTGGCGCTGCGCAACTTTCTGCCGCGCGTGCTCGAGATTCAAAACATCTCCGACCAGATGGAGTTTTTTCATTGGGAGGTGCAGACCACTGCAGGCCCGCGCAGCTTTTTGACGCGAAGGCACGAACGCCCGCGCCAGCTCAGCGACGGCCAGATGCTCATCAAAGATATTTGCAACGACATCTACGTGGTCTCGCGTTCGGAAGAAATGGATCCGAAGAGTTTGCGACTGCTTTGGGTCTATTTGGACTGAGGCTCGGTGCCGTCCGTTCCCTCCATTCCGCGTAAACTCTTGCCTTGAAAGCAACCGCTTTGGACGCAGATTTCCGTGCCTCTTCGCGGATGGAATCTTTGCGAATCCGGATTGATCTGTGTCCAAAGATTTTGGTTGCGCCTTATCCACCCCGTAAAATTTCAGGTAACGTGCATACGTTCGAGTTTGTCATTCGAGACGCACGGCTTCGCTCTGTTCGGAACGACATTTTCACATGATCGGTTTGGTTTGCAATTGGCTCTTTTTTTCACGCGTGCTACCTCTCTCTGCACATGACCCACCTTGCAGCTATGTTATGTCCCACACAGGGAAGTATGAAATTTATGACGATGAAAGCAAAAGTGCGGATTACTCTGCTCGCGGTGATACTGTTGCTGATGCTCGCCGCGGGCATTCTGCTTTTGCGGCGTGCGCCGGGCCGCACACACGAAACGAGCGCAGCACTCCAGGACAGCGCGGTGCGCAAGGAGAGCGCCGATAGTCTCGCCATCCCCGCTTCTGCCGGCGACGCGAGCATTGCAGATGACTCCCCCGCGACAAATTTTAATCCGACCATAGCAACCGATTCGGCAAACGTAACGGAAACCGTCGAGCCGGTGTTGAGCGACACGTTGCGCCGCTACGGCTCGCAGGCGACGACGATGCAAATGTTGATCGAGCTTTTGGAAGAGAAGCAATTGTTGATGGAACAAAAAGTCGAGCTATCACGGCGTTTGGAGATTGCAGAGATTTTGGATTCCGCTCTCGTTCAGAAAGCCGGTGAATTGCCACAGCCGCTTGAGCAGCAAACGCAACCTCTCGAGCTCGAGACAGAAGAGGCATTGCTGCACAAATTGGATTCGCTTTCGACCCACCCACCCGCGCGCACGGATTCTTCAAACGCTCTTGATCGCTTCCCGCCTCGTGACTAATGTTGCGCGCTCGCGCAAAAACCGCTTGCTTGTCTGTGATTCTCTCTTAAATTACTCGCCCGTAAATAAGTATTCACGCTTCCCAAGAGAAAGGCAAGCATGGCCAGAAGCAAGAGCAAACAACGCCTCGTGCGCATGAAGCGCCGCCAGCATTTGCGGGCGCGCAAGAAGCGCCAAAAGGCCGCGCGCGCGGCAGCAAAAGGATAGTGCCGGTTGCGCTAATGTAGCGGAGGGCATGGCGAGGAACAACACCCGCGCTGCGCTTTGTCGAGCTCCCCCGTTGCATGATTTAAGATTTCCTCCCTTGGCCTGATCTGCAGTGCAGCATCAGGCTTTTTTTGTGCAACAATTCCCGCCTATGAATGTCCCTCAGAAAAGTTTTTAATTCACGCTGGCCTCTCCCGTCGAGGCGCGTATCACCTCGTCGCGTGGGATTGCCAGTATCCACAAAAGCACTCTTGGCACAGCCAGAATATTTCACCGCAGAATCACCTCCTCAAAACCGTCTCGCAGATCACCATGAAATACACGCGCCGCTGGTGTTTCCACTTGTTGCTCGCATGCCTCTCGTCTCTCGCTGTTAGCCAAAGCCGCCCCGAGCTTACGGTCGATGCCATCATGCGCGATCCGAAATGGCTGGGCGCTTTCCCGCAAACCCCTTTTTGGTCTGAAGATGGCAAAACGCTGTACTTCTATTGGAATCCCGAGGGCAATCCCGCAGACTCGCTTTATGCCGTGAGCCGCAATGGCGGCGCTCCACATAAAATCTCTCCACAGGCGCAGCGGCGTCTGCCGGCTTCCGGCCCTTACACGCGTGATTATTCCAAAAAGGTTTTCGAGCGCGACGGAGACATCTATATTCTCACCATCAAAACCGGCGAGGTGTTGCAAGTGACCAACACACTCGCACTCGAGCGCGATCCATGTTTTTCATTCAACGAAGAAGCCGTGCTCTTTGAGCTTGACAACAATCTCTTTGCGTGGAAGATGGCCAACGGGCAACTTACTCAACTGACGGATTTCCGCTCCGGCGCCAAACCCAAGGAAGAGATCGTGCCGCCCACTTCCGAACAAAAATATCTCGCAACCGAAGAGCTGCGCATGCTTACGGTTCTGCAAGAGCGAAAGCGCAAAGCCGAGAGCACCAAACGCATGAACGAGTTTTTGGAAGTGAAACGTCCGCGCGCAATTTATCTCGGTGAAGAGCAGGTGCAAAACCCGGAACTCTCGCCGGACGGCAGGTACGTCATGTTTCGTTTGCAGAAGCAGCCGCGCGATACGCGCACGGCGCAAGTGCCGAACTATGTCACCGCCTCGGCTTTCACGGAAGACCTCGCCACGCGCACAAAAGTCGGGGAGCCGGTTCCGACCTATCGTTTGGGCTATTGGGATATTGCCGCGGACACGGTGAAATATCTGAGCGCGGAGAGCTTGCCGGACATTTTCACGAGGCGAGCGTTTACGACGATTCCTGCTCCAAACGACACGAGCAAGAAGGTCTCCAAGCCGCGCGAGGTAATGTGGCACGGCCCGTTTTGGAGCGAGGACGGCGAGCGCGCATTTGTGGTCGTGCTTTCAACGGACAATAAAGACCGCTGGATCGCCGCGCTCGATTTGCCCTCGGGGAAATTGACTACGCTCGATCATCAATACGACGAGGCGTGGATCGGCGGCCCGAGCATTGTCGGTTATTGGTCGCCGGGCGCAGTGGGTTGGTTGCCGGACAATGAGCACGTGTGGTTCTGTTCCGAAGTGAGCGGCTACGCGCATCTTTATCTCGTCAATGTCAACACGCAAAGTAAGCAGGCACTGACCGGCGGCGCGTTTGAAATCACTTCGCCTTTTATCTCTCGGGACAAGAAGCGCTGGTATTTTATCAGCAATGAGGCGCATCCCGGCGAGTATCATTTTTACAGCATGCCGCTGTTTGGCGGCGCACGCACGCGTTTGACGGCGCTCGTGGGTGAAAATGAAGTCGCGCTCTCGCCGGACGAGACGAGGATTGCAATTCGGCATTCGAAAGTGAATGAGCCGTGGGAAATTTATTTGCAGCCGAACCAACCCGGTGCGACGGCACAACGCATCACTTATTCCACTACGGAGGAATTTAGAAAATATCCGTGGCGCATGCCGGAGTTTGTCGCTTATCCCACGCGCGACGGCAAGCATGTGTACGCGCATTTGTATCGCCCCGAAAAACCCAACGGCGCCGCGGTGGTTTTCGTGCATGGCGCAGGCTATCTGCAAAACGCGCACAACGGCTGGTCGTATTATTTTCGCGAGTACATGTTCCACCATTTGCTCGTCGATCGCGGCTACACCGTGCTTGCCCCCGATTATCGCGCGAGCGCAGGCTATGGCCGCGAGTGGCGCACGGCGATCTATCGCCACATGGGCGGCAAAGATTTGGAAGATGTTGTGGACGGCGCAAAGTTTTTGGTTGCGCAACATGGCGTCGATGCGAAGCGGCTCGGCGTGTATGGCGGCAGTTATGGCGGATTCATTACGCTTATGGCCATGTTCACAACGCCGGAGGTGTTTGCCGCGGGCGCGGCTTTGCGGCCCGTGACGGATTGGGCGCATTATAATCACGGCTACACTGCGAACATTCTCAATCTCCCGCAAGCAGACACGCTCGCATATCGCCGCAGCTCACCGATTTATTTTGCCGAGGGATTGCGGGGCGCGCTGCTCATGTGTCACGGCATGGTCGACG
>JABWAN010001083.1 GCA_013361015.1 Candidatus Zhuqueibacterota bacterium
TCCAGCGGAGGTGGCGGTGAGACGGCCTCGTCAAATGGATCCCGCTTTTCCAATTGCCGGTTGAACTGATTGATCAGATCTTTGCCGTCTTCATAAATCGTTTGGAAGTGGCCAAGTTCTTTCAGCATTTTTTGAAAAGCCTTCAGGCTCAGAAAATCTTCTTCCGGAATATCGAGCAAATTGACCGGCGCGGTCTTGAAAAAGGTATAAATCCACGGCTTGCCGGATTCCTGAAATTGTTTGAACGCCGTTTCAAATTCCTCGCGGGTATAGCGCCCGACTTTGGTGGCGAACAGCATCACAAAGATATCGCAGTCACGAATGGCCTTGTTATATTCCTCTTGCAGCCGGGTTTTGGACATGGCGTCGATAAAATCCTCCCAAATCTCCAGCTTCAGAAACCGCCCTTTGTCATTGAGCGTTTTATTTTTCGGCCGATGAACTGCTCAAATTGTTCGCGATCCTCCTTCAATTCTGCGGAGGAGGCGAGAAAAATTTTGATGGTTTGAGACATGACGGTGGTTTTACTGTTGAGGGTAAAAGGCTTTTCCAAAATAATACCCATAGC
Source organism: Candidatus Zhuqueibacterota bacterium (assembly GCA_013361015.1). Classification (GTDB taxonomy): domain Bacteria; phylum Zhuqueibacterota; class Zhuqueibacteria; order Zhuqueibacterales; family Zhuqueibacteraceae; genus JABWAN01. Next base: position 569 of record JABWAN010001083.1, read on the forward strand.
CTTCGAGGCAAATATCTCTTTGCCGTACCAGCGCCGGACGGATTGCGGAGTTGTTTGTCTCCGGCGAGGGCGAACGCTACGGAAATCTGTTCAGCAGCAGCCCTTCAGTTTTACACATGAGCTACAAAACGCACACCAAGCGGAAGCCAGTATTATTGTTGCGAACTTCGGAGTTACCCAAGTGGCGCTTATATGCAAAACCCAAGCGCGCTTGTCAAGCAGATTTTCGGCGACATGGACATGATCACGCCCACGCGGCAACAAAACCATTTGACATGATCGAAATAATTCTTACCGTCCGCTCGCAATTCACCTTTTACCAACGGACTTTCTTTTTGGAGGAGTTTCATGTTCAAACGAGATACGAGGCTCGTCGCCGTTTTTGCGTTTTGCTTGCTGCCGCTCGCAGCCCAAGCTCAAATCACGATCACCAATACCGATATTTTGAGCCTGCTGGGCAAAACCCAAATCACGCGCGACGACACCACCGGCAGCGTGGTTGTTAATGTCGGCACGTCCGGCGCAAATAGAACGTGGGATTTTCGCACGCAAGCCCTCGCCGGCGAAAATACCACTTCACAATACGTGCAACCGCAAGCCACGCCGTTCGCCGCAGAATTTCCGCAAGCGAATTTCGTCCAAAAGGTCGCCTTTCAAAATGGCTCATCCGGCACCGGCTACCTTTATTCCAGCGTCGCGGCCAATGCGTGGACGCAAGTGGGGCTGGCCGTCACCTCGCAAGATACGACGTTTATCGACGACTTAAATGAGCTGGTCGCGCCTCTGCCCGCGCAATACAATCAAAGCTGGACCGTGACCACCGCGGATACCATCGGCGACTTGGCGACCTTCGCATTCATCACCAAAACCGTGTCCGTGCGCACGTTCGATGCGTGGGGCACGATCCGATTGCCGCTGGGCGATTTGAATTGTTTGCGTTTGCGCAATAACGATACGGATTATTCGCAGACCTACTTCGGCGGCACGCTGTTCAGCAGCGATTCGTCGAAGAGCATCACCTATCTGTGGATTACGAGGGAACACGGCGCGGTCGCGAGCGTGAGCAGCCAAGAGGGCGAAACGAATCCCAATTTCACCAACGCGTCTTCGTTGTCATTGCTGCAATCCACGAGCACCGCGGTGGAGGACCCCACTGCTGCGAATGAGATTCCCAACGGCTTCGTGTTGGCGCAAAACTATCCCAACCCGTTTGCGCGCAATGCGGCGGCGACCACGATTCGCTTTGCTCTGCCGCAAGCCGCGTTTGCCGAGCTGGCCGTGTTCACACTGCAAGGCGAGCGCGTGCGCGTGCTGGCTGCGCAAATGCTGGCACCGGGTTCGTATGATTTCAAATGGGACGGCCGCGATGACGCCGGCCGCGCGCTGGCAAGCGGAACGTACCTCTATCGCCTCAAAGCCGGTGCGACCACCAAAAGCCGCGCACTGCTGTTGGTGAAATAAAGCCATAAGAAAGTGCGACGCACTTGAGAAGTGCGTGGCACTTATACCAAAACGTATTGCAAGCGCGACGCACTTGCAAAGTGCGCCGCGCCTTGTTTAGAATATCTTCGAAGGGT
>JABWAN010001084.1 GCA_013361015.1 Candidatus Zhuqueibacterota bacterium
AAAGGGCGAGGTTTGTGTTGTATGTTTGGTCGCTGCTTCACCGAGGGTTCTTCTGCGCTTGTTTACCTAGGCGGCCTCTTCGCGCGAGGTGACATAAGCTGGACGAGCCGCAATCAAAAAGATCAGGCCACGGAATCACACGGAAGAGCACAGAATATATTCGCTGACAAAAATGAGTTTCTTTCCGTGACCCGCCATGATATGAGGACGCTCCGTCTTGCGAAGTTGGTTGAACCTCAGCTTGTCTGAAATTTTTCTATTCCAACAACACTTCCGCCAGCACCGGCAAATGATCGGAAGGATAGTGCTCCTCGCCGAAATCATAAATGGCGGCATGGCGCAAGACGCGCACACCCTCGCTCACAAAGATGTAGTCGATTCTGGTGCGCGGCTGGGCTTTGCCGAATCCATGAAACGTCCACAATGGGCCGTGATGCGGCAACGCGGATATGTCACGCGTGTTTTTCAAGGTGCGGAGTTGTGTTGTCTTGCCCTGCGCGGCGGGCTCCTCCGTGATTGTTCTATACACCGCGGAGGTTTCCTCCGCATTGAAATCGCCGGTGACAATGACTTGAAACTTGGTGGGAATTTGTGCAATCCGCGCGCGCAACAACTTCGCACTCTCCTCCCGTGCCTTTTGTCCCATGTGATCAAAGTGCGTGTTGAAATGATAAAAAGTTTCGCCGCTGTGCAGGTCGCGGAACTTTGCCCACGTCACAATGCGCGTGATGGCAGCGTCCCACCCCACGCTACCGGCTTGCTGCGGATTTTCCGACAGCCAGAAATTCCCCTGCTCCAACAACTCGAAGCGCGCATGGCGATACAAGATGGCGGAGTATTCGCCTTGCGTTTTGCCGTCGTCGCGTCCCACGCCCAACCATTTGAACTCCGGCAACATTTGGCTTAAGTCTTCCAATTGACCGTGCAGCACCTCTTGCACACCAATCAGATCGGCGTGATGAAATCGCAAGGTGTTTGCCACAAGCTCTTTGCGCCGCGGCCAGGCATTCACGCCGTCCTCGGGATTGTTGTAGCGCAAGTTGAAGCTCATCACGTTGAGGGAATGGGCCGAGTCCGTTTGGGCACTTGCGTCAACATGCGTCGCGATCGCAGAAATTGCGAGCAGAGAAAATATAAGTGAGTTTCGCATATACTCCATTACAAGTGCAATCGTTGCCAAAAAAGAAAGACCTTCTCCGACGAAAATGCCTTTCTTTTTTGTGCGAGTTCCATTTTTGCGGGAGAAGATTTTTCGGGGCGGCTCGCCTCGTTGTGCCATGGCAAAAGCATCATGCCAGAACCAATAGGACAAACGATTGCTGGCAAAACGATCAAAAGAATAGTTTTGCCAACAATCGTTTTGTATTTGTCTGAAAAGCAAAAACTTCACTTTTAATAACTCCGGTTCACGTGCGCCGTGCGCGTCATTTCCGGCCAATTGTCCGTGCGAAACGGCGAGGCCGGCAAGCCCGGCTTGTTATGAAGATTGCACTCGGGATTGATCGACCACGCATAGCGCACCGCCACGGGTTGCGGAACGTTTTCATTGCTCACCACAACGGCGTTGCCTTCTATCGCCGCTTTCGCCCAAACGAATTTGCGGTCCGCGCCCGCAATCGCGAAGCCTTTCAGCGCTTCGCCATTCTTGCTCATCAAGCCCTCTTCCGCGTGTTCGAAAAACAGGCGAATGCGATTGCCTTCGATCTTCATGCTTTTATACTTCGGGCCCGAGTGCACCACGTTCTCATTATAAACCAAACGCCGCGCATTCAAAGCCAGACGATTTCCGACTTTCTGTTTGTTGCCGGGATGAATGTCATTCGCATCGCCGATGTCGATCGTCACGGCCATGCCGGTATTCGGCAGTGAGAGTGTTTGAGATTGTGCTTCGCGCAACTCGGCCCAATCATCCTCCACCGGCTCCGCATTTACGGCGCGATAATTTGCAAGCTGCACGAAGAGAAACGGGAAATCGCCCTGTTGCCAGCGTGCGTCGGGGCGCCAGCGGGCCACCCACTCGGGCACCAGGTGGGCCGGCATGGGCTTGGCAATGCCGTAGCCCTGGGCGTTATCGCAGCCCAGCGGAATCAGCAGGCTGCCGTGCTCGATGGTTTCCACCCCTTCGGCGATCACTTCGCGGCGGA
>JABWAN010001085.1 GCA_013361015.1 Candidatus Zhuqueibacterota bacterium
CCACATTCACCATGAACGCGCCTTCGGGATTGGTGAAGCTGTACAGCAACGCTTTGGTGGCAAGATTGAACACAACCTCGATTTGGTGTTTGGCAATGAGGTGATCCATCGCCGGCAAATCCGCGGCATCTTCGCGGTAGAAATAAAATCGCTCCGAGCGCTGCGCGAGCGCAAGGTTTTCCAGACTGCCGAGAAAAAGATTGTCAACGGCCACGACGGCTTTGGCTTCGCGGGCGAGCAGAGCATCGACGAGATGGCTGCCAATAAAGCCCGCCCCCCCCGTGACAAGGAAGCATTTATCTTTCATGGAATGTCTCTGCGTTGAAAGCGCCACAATGAAAATCCGAGGCTGCACACCAATACGCTGCCGAGCACCGCGAGTGCTTTCGCCGTCGAGGCCTCTTGAATAAGAATCTCGGCGGGAGCATAGTAATTGTAGATGGAGTAGGGCAACAGCAAACCCGCGGCCGGCCACATCTTGCCGAGCATTTGCACAACGTAAGAAAGCAACGCGAGCAAAAATGCTGCACCCGTCACGCGGCCACTTTCACGCGCAAAAACCGAAAGCACTAGCGCAACGCCATACCACGCGGCATTGAGCAAGAAAAAATTGAGCGCAAGTTGTCGCAAAGGCCGGCTTTCGAAGAGCGCAAGGCCGTAGTATTTTTGCCCGAGATAAGTTCCAAGCGCGCCAAAGCAGCTCAGCACAGCCAAACAGAGCAGCGCAAACAGTATGTGCGCGAATAAATAACTTTGGCGCGCGATCGGTTGGCTGAGCAACAGTTCCATGGTACCGTTTTCAATTTCACCGGCCACTGCGCGCGCCGCGAGCACGATTGCAACGGCGGCGCCGAGCGCCAAAGCCATGGGATGATTCCAGCCAAACGCGAGAATGCCCCGCGTCGTCATGCCGTAAAAAACTTGTTCAGTGAGCAGGCCTTGCAGAAGTGCGGGCGCGGCTTTCGTTACTTCTTTGAGTATGCCGCTCACATCAACCGTAGCGACGAGACCGCAGATCAAAAATTCAAACCCGCCCAATAGCAACAGACAGAGCGCGATAAAAAGCGCGTGGCGCGATACCAACCCGCGCAGCAAATTACGCACAGTCTTGCTCCTGAGGTTGAAAGTAGCTCATAAAAATGTCCTCCAGCTCCGGCTCCGGAAAAACGAGATGCTCCACTTCGCTGGCGGCCAAACAGCGCAGCATGGGATTGATATCGCCTTGCACCCAGAGCGTGGCTTCACGCTCGGAAAAATGCGCGCGCACGATGCCGGCGGTTTGTGCTAAAGTTTTCGGCACGGCGCTACGAAAACGCACATGCAAGCGACGTATCATCTTCTCCCGCAGCGTGGCGAGGCTCTCCACGGCGACGAGCTCGCCGGCGCGTAGAATCGCGGCGCGATGGCAAATCGCTTTCACTTCGGAAAGAATGTGCGAAGAGAACAGCACGGCTCGACCGCGTTTCGCGCAGTCGAGCAACAACTCGTGCAAAGCTTGTTGCATGAGCGGATCCAGCCCCAAGGTCGGCTCATCCAACAACAACAAACGCGGGTCGTGCTGCATCGCGATCACCAGTCCGAGCTTCTGCTTCGTGCCGTGCGAAAGAAACTTCACGCGCCGAGCGAGCACAGTGTAATCCACCTCGAGTGCATCAAGAAGCTTTGGGCGGAGCTTCGGCGGCTGTTGTGGACGAAAGCCCGCGAAGTAATTGAGCAAGGCCGCGCCGGTCATGTTCCCATAAAGATGCAGCTCGCCGGGCAAAAAACCGATCTCAGCCCGATTTTCCGCACGCCCGATTTTCTCACCAAAGAGGCGCACCTCTCCCGCCTCGGCACGCACCAAACCCAGAATCGCGCGCAGCGTGGTGGTCTTGCCCGCGCCGTTCGGGCCGAGATAGCCAAAGATTTCGCCGCTCTCTACTGCGAAACTCACCTCGCGCAACGCGTGTAACGTGCCATAGCGTTTGGAGAGATTATCGATTTGCAGCGCCGTCATGTGTTCGTCTCTCGAGGTAGCCTATCGGTTTTCGAGGCAGCGACAAAACATAAAAGACCAACCTAGCGTTTTACAGTGTAGTTCCGAGCTTATCGAGATGACAACGCCGAGTCCTTCATGAACAACTGCGACTCTACGTTGCGAG
>JABWAN010000068.1 GCA_013361015.1 Candidatus Zhuqueibacterota bacterium
CTCACGTTCGATGCTACCAACGCCGAAAACTTCTGCACCATCATCGCCATTGCGCCCAGTCCGGCACAACAAGGCGTTATTTGGGTAGGTACCGACGACGGCAACCTGCAACTCACGCGCGACGGCGGCAAGACCTGGTCAAACCTGTCCGAGCGTTTGCCCGACTGCCCCAAAAACGCGTGGATTCCGCAAATCGAGGTGTCGGCCACCAACCCCGGCGAAGCGTTCGTAGTGGTGAACAACTACCGGCAAAACGACTGGGAGCCATACCTGTATCATACCACCGACTTCGGGCGCAAGTGGAAACGCCTTGCCGATGCCAAAAATGTCGGCAGTTTCTGCCTGTCGGTGGTGCAAGACCCCGTGGCGCCCAACCTGCTTTTCCTCGGCACCGACCAGGGGCTGTATTTCAGCATCGACTACGGCGACAGCTGGACGCACTGGCCCGCCGTAAAAGCCGGCGAGCCGGGCGGTTTCCCCTGCGTACCCGTGCAGGACATGAAAATACATCCCCGCGACGGCGACCTGGTGATCGGCACTTTTGGCCGCGCGATCTGGATCATGGACAACATCGCTCCCTTGCGGGAACTGGCTAAAAACCCGGCCCTGTTCGACCAACCGTTCAAACTTTTTAACCCGCAAGCGGCGGTGCTGGCCTCCTGGCGCTCCTTCGATGGCGCGCGTTTCCCCGCCGACGCGTCGTTCACCGGCGCCAACAAAGACGCTGCCGCACGGGTACCCGTTTGGATAAAACCGGGCGCCGCACCGAAAGCGGAGAAAAAAGAAGGCGGGGACAAAACCGAGGAACCCGCTGTCCGCCGGGGCCGTTTCGGGCGCGGCGGGCCGGGCGGCGGGCGCCGGAACGAAAAAGTGGATGTGCTTGTCCTGTCCGCTGCCGGCGATACCGTTCGCCGGTTCAAAGCCGAACTCGACACCTGTCTCGGTACGATTTACTGGGGCCTCGATACCCGGGGCGTCCAGTTTCCCTCGAACCGGGAAGCCGACCGGGAACAGGACGAGCCTGGCGGCGGGCCCCGCGTTTTGCCCGGAACATATTGGTTAAAAGCAGTTTATGGAAAATTCCGGGATTCCGTTTCGATCCAGGTACAGGACGATCCGCGCCTCGGTCTCTTCTATGATTTTTACCTCTCCCTGTATTGCGCCTTTGATTGCAAGCCACTGGCCTTGCACACCCGGAACCCTTGCGAAGGCTGCGAGAAGAACGACCACCAGCAACACGCACTTACATTTTCCCATCGTTCATCCTCTGCTTTTGGAAAAAATGTTGATACTGCAAACTGAAAGTGCGATCGTGCCCACCGTTATGAAACGCATGATTTTGTCGCACCCAAAGCAGGAAATCATAAAACTCATATGTCACCGCGAGGCTAGCGCCGCGGTTTTTGAGATTCGCGAAGATATTGTCAGCGTTGGTGCCGGGCTTTAAAACTTCGTTCACGCCGTTAAACGCATTGTACCCGGCGAGATGGAGCCCGAGACCTTTCCACCAAATTCCCGCACCTAGTAAACCTTGCACGCGCCCGTAGCGATTCACGTTCGTACCGAGGTAACCCGAAGGAAAGACCGGTGCGCCCGCCAACATTGCTACGCCATCTTCATCGAACACGACCAACTTCAGGCGACAGTCCGTTTCAGTGGCATAAAGCGCTTGTTGCGGTTTCGTATCGCCCCAAATTCTTATACGGCCATTGCCGTCCAAACGAAAATGTTTTGAGAATATGTGGTTGTATCCTGCGGTCAACATTAGACCATCTTCGGTATTCCCGAAGGTATTCCCGATCTTGTTCGTGTGGTGCTTTTTGGTGGCATACTGATAAGTCAATCCTACGAAACTTTGCCCCAAGCCCACTTCCATCTCAAGATTATGCCGATAGAAATCCACTTCCAAAGTTCCGACCTTCTCAAGCGTAGCTTGTTTGATCGTCATGAGAGAGTATGCTGCTTTGAAGTCGGATACGCGCTGCGCGTGCAGATCGTTTGGAAAGAGGATGATGAGCAAGCCGGTAGGCAGGAGGAACGCCAAAACCATGCTCACGATTATATTCATTTGAGCCTCCACAAGATTGCCCCTTTTTCCAGGTAGCAGGTTACGAGGTGGTGTTATTCTTCCGGCTAAATTCTTAACACACGGCTAGGCCTCGCGCGCGGTCATGCTAGAAAATCAGCCTGACGAGTATAGACGGTTCGATATGTCTTCGCTAACCAAAAGGCGAGTTGCGTTTCAGCTCTCGCCTCTTTGTTATTCGCCTCTTACACCTGCCTAGAATACAAACAAGAGCGTGAGAGATGCGGAAAATTTTGTTCTTAATCGAATTTTTTAAACAAAAACCCAATCTTTCCACTGCAGGCGGAGAAAGCCCATAAGGCCAATCTGAGCGAACGCGCAAAATTCCGTGAAACTCTGGGTAAAAACTTTTCCCCCCATGCGGTTCCATTTTGCTGTTTCGGGATGAACGCTGTCATGTCGGCGAGCGACTGTAACACCAAACATACGTAGAAGTGCGAGTCACCCTGCCTTCACTAAAGCGCGATGTTGACGGTGCAACTCGGCTTGGAGTTGTTTCTCCAACACCTCGATGGCATCGGAGTCCATGCGGCCCTCCTGCAGATATTGTTGCGCAACTACGGTGTTGATCTCCTCGCGCTGGTTGGTAGCGAGATTCAATTGCAGCACGGTGCGGTAGACCTTCATTGCGCCGTCGTCCTTGCGCCCTTCCTGCAAATAAATGCTTGCGAGTCTGGAAAAATACTTCACTCGCATGGGGTAGCGTGCCAGCAGCTTTTCATAAACTCGCGCCGCAGACCGATAATCATGTCGCGAGAGAAAGCGGCGCGCGCGCATCGACGGTGAAAGCAGAAACCAACCCATCGCGGGCACGAGCAACAGAGCCGCCGCCTTGCCACCGATTTGCAGCACCGCGAGATTTGAGTTCGAGGAGGCATTTGCGCTCGCGGAATTTAGTGGCGGCGCCGCGGCCTTCGCGGCGCGTGCTTGAGCCAAGCGATCAACCACGTCGCCATAATTCGGAGCAACCACATGCAGCGTTTCAAACAGAATCGCGGCATGCTCCCAATCTCCCTGGGACGCAGCGCGATTCGCCATTTGATAGAGAGAATCGGCATTTGCACTTTGCTCTGCTGTCGTATCGCCCGTCGCAGAGGACTTCTCCAAAACTTCCGTGAGTTTTTGCAGATGCGTCGTCACGTCACGGTAGCCGGGCTTGAGCTCATGAGTTTTTTCAAAAGCAATGCGCGCTTCTTCGAGGTCATGCCACTCCATCGCCGCGATGCCGATGGCATAGTAGCGCACAGCCACGGATTCCATGCTCTCGCGCGAAATTTTACTTTGTGCTTCTGCCAAGCGCGCGGCGGCGTCGCGAAATCCAGATTTCTTTGCTACTACTTTCTGCAACTCTAGCGCCGCCCGCGTCCAATCGCGCGCTTTTAGCGCCGTCAAGCCTGCGGCATAACTGCGTTCCATTTTTTCCGCAAGCTGCTTTTGTTCGAGTTGGCTCCGCACTGCGAGCAGTCGCTCTTCGGCATCCTTGGGGGGATCAGCTTGCTGCAAAACCTCCTCATATTTTGCAATCGCCATTTCCAAATTCCCTCGCGCGGCATATTTGCGCGCCTGTTCGTAGACTCCATTCACATTCGGATCCACAGCAGCAGCCACGCGTTTTCTTGCCGGCTTTTCGCTGCGTTCTTCCTCGACACCAGTGTTCGATTTGGATTGTTGGGACTGCGCCCAAAGCGCGCTTGTTGCGAGTCCTAACACCAGCAGCACGGTCAAATGTCGTCGTGCCTCCAGAATTCCTTTCATCTTTACCTCCAATGAAGACAGAAAAAAATCGCTTGCGGGATCACGCCACGCGAAACATGAACTTTTAAAGACGGAGGTGGAATTTCTTCATTCGGATGAGCATGGTTTCACAAAGCGAAACCATTGCCAAAGAGGGATGAGGAAGAGAGCCGGTCAGAGTTCTTTTCAGCCTTGCAAAGCATCCAAACGACAGCCACTCCCCGCGCTAGAGCGTTCGGGCCGCATGAGCTCGTCGCTTGCAATTCTTAGTTCTACTTCGTCAGATTGCGTTTCACGGTCTACTAATCACATGAAAGGCTTTTCGCGTTTTCGTGTGTTTCTGGGCGGTGATTCAAACGTGACTAGGCAGAATCAACAATAGCACTAAAGATCGTGCTGCAACTTTGCTCACCCTTCTGGTCAAGCGTGTCTCACACTGTAGAGGTTGGATGCGCCAACCGCCGCAACATGAATCCACGCATGCTCGAAAACACGAGGCGCAAACGCACGTCTGATTTATGACCAACAGACCTTGCGATTGCACCTGCGTGTTTTTAATAAATACTCATAAGATATACCAAGCATGTGACAAAGTGCAGACATAGAATTAGATGAAGACTTGCACACGAGGGTAGAGAAGCACGTCGCAAAATTGGTTGGAAATACTCTGGGGCACCCCCTTGTACTCTCAAACGGTCCGGGCTTGCAATCCTCCGGAGAAATGTGTTTGGCAAAGCCTACTCTATTGCGTCCTCTTCCGCCCGCAACACGCGCAACACGCCTTCGGCCAGCGCGCGCATTTCATCCTCGCCGGGATAGGCAAAGACCGGCGCAATCCAGTCAATTCGTTTTTGCAAGGCTTCGACCACATCCTTTGCATGCACCATGCCGCCGGTGAGCAAGAGCGCGTCAACTTTCCCCGAGAGCACCGCGGCCATCGCGCCGATTTCCTTGCTGATTTGATATATCATCGCCTCGAACACCAATCGGGCTTTCCCCTCTCCGGCTTGCATGCGATGCAATACTTCCGCTAGATCTTTGACGCCAAGATAGGAAAAAATTCCGCCCTCGCGAAAAATCTTTGTTTCAACTTCCTGCCGTGAATACTTGCCGGAGAAACAGAGATCGACGACTTTCATCACCGGCAGTGCACCGGCGCGCTCCGTGGAGAAAGCTCCTTCCTCGCGCGAATTGGTGACGTCGATCATGCTCCCATGCTCATGTGCGGAGATGGAAATGCCGCTGCCAAGATGCGCAACAATGAGGCGCAAATCATGATACGAGCGGCCATGCTCACGGGCAAAGCGTTTGGCAATCGCTTTGGTATTTAGCGCGTGTGAAAGGCATTCGCGCTCCATATCGGCCAAACCTGAGAGACGCGCGACGGCCGGCCACTCGTCAACACTTACGGGATCGACGATGAATGCCGGGCATTGTGCGGCTGCGGCAAGCTCATGCGCGAGAAATGCACCGAGATTGGAAGCATGCTCACCGCGTTCCGCGCGGCGCAATTCGTCCAGGATGGCCGTGTTGACGCGATAAGTTCCACTCGCCAGCGGCCGCAGCAGGCCGCCACGCCCGGAGACGGCGTCGAGGTTTTGCAGGGCAACTTGCCGCTCGTGCAACGCCTTGTGAATTTTTTCTAATCGGAAATTCAACTGTGCGACGATCGGCAATTTGGAGAACGGCGCCAACTCCGTATCGCCGTAGCGCAGCGTTTCATTGAAGACCGCGTGCTCGTTTGAAAAAAGTGCGAGCTTGGTCGAAGTCGAGCCGGGGTTGATAACCAAGATTTGATAAATCCGGTCTGTCATGTTTCCTCAAAAAAATTGCGTGCAGTGCACACGTCGAACGGATGAACGCTGATGCAAGATGCGCGTTCAGAAATTTTTGCTTGAGAGCACAGCCTTAGTGATCTCCGCTCACTCGAATTGACAAAGGGACTGAACTCTTACACCTATACGCTTCTTTTAAGGGTAGATTTTGGATCGCAATGTTACCTCCCGCAACATTTGCTTTGCGCGCACGACTTCCTCGCAACAAGAACGTTTCAGTACAAACTCACCCTCATTGAGTGTATCGCAATAGGCTTCGCCGCTTTATTTCAAGGCGCTTTGCACGATCACACCCAAGGCCACAGAATTGAGTTTGTCCTCTGTGCTCTCGACGCGCGAGGGAATGAGCACCGGCACTTTGGCGCCGACGACAACGTGCGCGCACGCCGAGCCCCCCAAATACTTCACCGCCTTGCCGAGAATGTTGCCCGCTTCGAGGTTGGGCACAACCATGACATCAGCATGGCCCGCAACCGGAGAAGTTATGCCTTTGGCTTGTGCGGCAGATTCCAACAATGCGTTGTCCAATGCCAATGGGCCGAAAACTTCACACTCACCCAACTCACCCGTCGCCGCGATTTCAGTCAGTGTTCTGGCCTCAACCGTTGAAGGCACCGCTTCGGTCACAGCTTCGGTCGCACTCAACAAGGCAATACGTGGCCGCCGGAAACCGAGCGTACGCATCACCAGCACGGCGTTGGCAATGATTGCTTTTTTTTGCTCGAGTGTGGGTAGAATGTTGAGGCCGCCGTCAGTCACGCCGACCAAACGGCGCTTGCCGAGAAGTGTGTCTTCGTAAAGCAATAGATCACTGAGTAACTGCCCCGTACGCAGGCCGTGCTGTTTGTGCAAAACCGCATGCAAAAGTTGATCAGTGCGTAAATGACCTTTCAGCAGCAAATCGGCCTCGCCATTACGGCAAAGCGAGACTGCGGTTTCTGCCGCAGCCTGCGCGTCCGGTGCGGCAACAAAAACGGCCTCAGTCAATGCCGCACTTTCCGCCAAATGCGCAAGCTTTTCTTGAATGCGCGCGGTTTCGCCAATCAGCACGGGCGTGGCGATTTGCATAGCCACCGCGTGCGCCAAGGCCGACAACGCGACTTCGTCATCAGCCATAACCACAGCCACACGTTTGGGGCCGAGTTGTTGCGCCCGACGGCAAAGGTCATGAAAGTTTTCAATGAACATTCTTCGGTCTCGATTTGTTGCGAAGTGCATCCACCAGTGGGAAAGCGACGCCAAGTATGAGTGCCGTGCGCAAAGAAGTGGCCCAATCCACGGTCGCGCTTCCATTCTGGTAAAGATTCCAAAGCAGGGTAGCAATTGCAGCCACAATGAAAGCGATGACAAAGGTGAAGAGAAAATTGATGAGTAGACTTTTGAGATTCATGCTTTCTCCAATGGTTTCATCTGACCAAAATGAGCTTCTTCGTTTGCGCAAATCCGCGGTCTGCGCCCCTCGACTCCGCGCGGGATAAACTTGCCGACGGGTCACCCGCCGTCATGCGATACAGATACACGCCACTTGCCACTCCCTTCGCCTCCCGCACGTGTGCACGATTGCCCTTCGCCCGCACAAGTTCAGAGGCGATGAAACATTTCAAAACATGCAAATAATATGCTGGCCACTTTTATGCAATCACATTTTGATTTTACTGTATGGAAAATCTAGAGTAATTATTCCGTTTCACTCTCGGTGATAAAGAAGCGGGCTTACTGGTTTCGAGAGAAAACGTGCAAGCAAGTCGCGTTTTTGGGAATTGCCGAGCAGACACACCGTACGCAATTTCTCAGGCACGTTGCACGATAGAAGCACCCACTACCAGTTCGTCTTTTCATCTTCATTTTTTCCTCCGCAAACGTTTAACATGCCCGAATGCATTTTCGCTGAAAACTTCGCCTTTAGATTGAAAACGATTGATCTTTACATGCGCTCAGAATACGGCGCGAGCCGCCTCGCCGATCTTGCAATTCTCGAGGCGAACGGGTATGAAATGATGGAAGCCGCTGTGGATTTTGGGGCGAGATTTGGGGAAAAGGGAAAGCTGTCGCCAGCGGGGGAGCGCAATTGGCTGAACGTCAACACGGTCAGCAAGGGCCGTCACTCATTCACAAAGATTGATGACGCTCTTGCTGATGCAGCAGATCAGTGCGCGGAACTGCGGTTCAAGGCATTTTTCAGACGGATGGACGTGTCGTCTCGCTTTAAACGAGATCGCGAGGAATCTGCACTGCCGTGTTGCTAGACGGAGCAAGACTCCTCCCTACTGCTCGCAGTTCGCAATGACAACCCCAAAGTTTTCGAATAGACGCTTCAGGCAACAAACGCAGAATGAAATGTCAAAAGGCTATGACAGAGTCGTTTGCCGGAAAGAAGATCAGCAATAATTTTGACGACAAATCATCTTGCCAGAGTTTTTGCGCTGACGCGAAGTGACTTCCGCGGATTTTAGCGGAGAACATTTCCTCACGTGACAGCAAAGACGCCGCGCTTCGCCGAAACACGCTTTGACTGCCTCGCAGAATTTTCGTTTTGCTCCCTCGCGATTAGACGAATTGCGTGCGCGCTTAGTCGATTGCCTCAACTTTGCAAGCTAGCCGTCGAGGCGAACCACAGAGATCGAAATGAGCTTTCAACTCAGTGGGAAGAACCTCGTCGAGCTGGAGGTTTTGATTCGTGTAATGATTATAAGCCTCGACCAAATTCCTGATCTTTTGGCGCTGCGAAATGGTTTGCGCATCGACGGCGCCATTTTCTAATTCCCGCCGCATCGCGATAATGGCGTCCCCAATCTGTTCGAAATAGAAATTCTGTAAAGAATGGTTGATCAATTCTTCCACGGAAGACGCGATCTCCTTTTCTTTTTCATGCGTGGCGGTGCGATGAAAATGCTTGAGAGGTTTGACCAGTTGTGCCTCGACCCCGAGATAAATGAAACGCGATTGCTTCCCTTTGAAATAATCGGTCTTCATCGCAACCCTTGCCAGCAAATATTGCTCTAGGACTGCCCGCTCGCGAGCAGTGATTTTGCGGTGCGATGCATAGCTCAAGGAATTGCTTCGTTGCTCATATTCGACCAGTACCATTAGGTCGGCAAATGCGAAATAGAGTAATTCTTTCATAGAAGTCCTGACCTTGTTGGAAGAAAATACCGACGCGAAGACGGCGATCACCTTATCTAAGTGATTTTCGCTGTGGCGCGACAATATACTTTACAAAAATCGTGCAAATGTCATGCGCTTGTGAAAGCTTTGTAAATTGCATGTAAAGCGGCCATCTTTTATGTACATTTTCGGCACTATTCCTCCTTCACGCTCGTTTCTCGCGAAGTTTTACTGCGACGTAAATGTCGCAATGCTCGGCAGAAAGCAGGATAGAAATCTTCTAAATTCACAAGCGCTTTTTTTATCCCGCGCCAGAAATCTTTTCCAAATAGAAAATCCCGCCAAGCTGAATGCATGCTCGCGGGATCGTGATGAATAAGGTAAAATGAGCGCCGACTTGGCGCCTAGCTACTTCGAGAAGCTCGTGCGGACAAACTATTTCAAGCCACCATCTTTGTGCATTGAAAATCCTCCTTGCTGGCAGATGAAAAACTTTCAACACTTTTCAAGATGTTCTTGGCGTGCAGCATTGCGCGCCTACAAAGCAAGCCCTTCCTTGACAAGAGGTGAAGTGTGTTTGCCATTGGTGTATCCGTTCGCTATGGTTTCGCCGTGCTGGCTGAGATCCAAACCGATTTCTTCGTGCGCGGGAAAAACACGCAGTGGAATGATTTTGTCCGTGAGCTTGAAAAGCAGATAACCACTCACGAAGCTGTATCCGCCGACGATAACCACGGCGAGCAGATGATACATGAAAGTCTCGGGATCACCGTGGATCAGGCCGACGCCGCCGGCAAAAACGCCCGTGGCGATCATGCCCACCGTGCCACCCACGCCGTGGCAGGGAAAGACATCCAACGTGTCGTCGAGCGTCGCTTTGGTTTTCAAATGCACGGCATAATTACTGATGAGGCTCGCAATGGTGCCAATAAGAATGCTCGCGCCCACGCTGACGTAACCTGCCGCGGGTGTGATTGCAACCAAACCCACGACTGCGCCGATGCATGCGCCCAACGCCGAGGGCTTGCGACCGCGGACCGCATCAAAAAGAATCCATGAGAGCATGGCCGCAGCCGAGGCCGTGTTCGTCGTCAGAAAGGCGGAGGCTGCGAGTTCGGAAGCGGCAAGCGCGGAACCGGCATTAAAACCAAACCAGCCGAACCACAGCATGCCCGTGCCGAGCATAACGAAAGGAATATTCGCGGGTACGTGCGGCTCGCGTGAATAATCTTTGCGGCGGCCTAAAACCAGCGCGCCGGCGAGCGCGGCAAATCCCGCGGACATGTGGACCACGCTGCCGCCGGCAAAATCGAGCACGCCCCATTGCCGCAGAAAACCGTTGGGATGCCACGTCCAATGCGCAATGGGTGAATAGATAAAAATGCTGAACAAGCAAATGAACAAGAGATAGCTGGAGAAACGCACACGCTC
Source organism: Candidatus Zhuqueibacterota bacterium (assembly GCA_013361015.1). Classification (GTDB taxonomy): domain Bacteria; phylum Zhuqueibacterota; class Zhuqueibacteria; order Zhuqueibacterales; family Zhuqueibacteraceae; genus JABWAN01. The sequence goes on from JABWAN010000068.1 coordinate 10,192, forward strand.
GGCAAACGAGCCGGTGATCAATGCCGGTGTGATGATGGCAAACTTGAGCTGAAAAAGTGCGAACAAAATCAGCGGAATCGTGGGCGCAAGATCAGGGTGTGTGGAGGTGCCCACTCCCGAAAACATGAAGTAGCTCAAAGGGTTGCCGATCAAGCCCGTGCCTTGGCCGCCGAGACTATCGCCGAACGCCAGACTGAATCCGACGACGATCCACAAAAGGCTCACGACGCCCAAAGCAATGAAGCTTTGCAGCATGGTGGAAATCACATTCTTGGTGCGCACCATGCCGCCATAGAAAAACGACAATCCGGGCGTCATCAACATTACCAAACCCGCGGCAGTGAGCATCCACGCCGTGTCGCCGTTGTTGATCGGCCCACCGGTGATTTCCTGTTTTGCGGCCGGATAAAGCACGCCTAGCAGGCTAATGAACAGTAGTAGCGCAAACGGGAAAAACCATTTTGGTTTCATCGTCTCTCTTTCAGTGCTGGTGAGTTCAATCGTTGCAAAAAAAAAAGCTGTCTCGCGAAGATGTACGACTCACGGCGCCTGAGTGGTGTAGATTTTATAGCTTTGGATAAATGAAGCCGAGCACGCCGTGACCTTCTAAACAAGAACGATACCAGCTCAGATTTGATTGAGCAAGACGAGCATCATTTCACGATTTGACTTGTTAATTCGTAGATTAACGACCAGACCGTCACGTTGTTTTTGGAGACGAGGTTTTGGAGGCGACCAAATCTGCTGTCCTGCTTTGTGCACCGTGCCTCATTCAGGGCAGATGGTCAAAAATGGAAAAGTCATCGCGATCTCTGTTAAAGACGCGCGTGGAGCAAATTACGAAAAGGCCCTTGATGAATTTTTGAGATGCGGAGGTGTGCGCAAGCACCTCAACAAGGAGAGGGTACGAGGATCGAAGCAATCGCTTAGGCTCAAAGCTATGATCACAAAAAGTGGGGAAAAAGATTTTTACTGTTAGGCGCCACTTTCCCCAATCTCATACCGCGCCATTCGGTTGCGGAGGGTATTGCGATGAATGCCAAGAATCTTGGCAGCCTGCACTTGGTTGCCTTTGGTGATTTGCAGAGCTTTTTCAACCAGAAGCTTTTCAATCTCCGGCCAAAGTTTGAGGTCACTCCTGCCTTCTGCCACTTCGGTAATGAGCTGCTGCAACGCATCGTCAAAATCGCGCGGAGAGGCAGCGCCAATTTCATGAACAATACGATCCAGCTCAAGATCATCCAACGTGAGCGTGACGCCTTTGGCCAAAACCACGGCGCGGCGAATGCAATTTTCCAATTGCCGTACATTGCCCGGCCAAGCATACTGCGAAAGCTTAGTCAAACACGCCGGGTCGATGCCCTTGATATCTTTTCCAGCCGCTTTACTGTAGCGCGAAACGAAGTAGTTGACCAACGCGGGAATGTCTTCAATCCTTTCGCGCAACGAGGGCAAGTGAATCGTGATGACGTTCAAACGATAATACAAATCCTCGCGAAAAAGCCCGGTTGTGATGGCATCTTCCAAATTGCGATTGGTTGCGACCAGAAGGCGCACGTCGGTTTGAATGATCTCCTTCCCTCCCACGCGGCTAAACTCGCCGTGCTGAATCACGCGCAAAACCTTGGCCTGCGTCAGCAGCGACATTTCCCCAATTTCATCGAGAAACAAAGTACCGCCGTGAACTTGTTCGAATTTGCCGAGACGCCGTTCGCTCGCGCCGGTGAAAGCGCCTTTCTCGTAGCCAAACAATTCCGATTCGAGGAGATTATCGGGCAAGGCCGCGCAATTGATCGCGAGAAAAG
>JABWAN010001086.1 GCA_013361015.1 Candidatus Zhuqueibacterota bacterium
GGCGCAAAGAGGCTTTTAGACTGTTGGAAAAAGTTGAATCCGAAGCGCACTACGTCCGCCTCGATGCCAGCTTTTCGTTGCAGGATTTGTACATGCACGAAGGCGAGTATGCGCGCGCACTGGCCATTAACGAAGGGTTATACCTAACCTTTCCCGAGCACCCCAGTGTGTAGTATCATCGCGGCGTGCTGTTGGAAAAAGTGCAGCGCGGTGAGGAGGCCCTGCAGGTTTGGGAAAAACTTGAAACGCGCATCCGGGCTTTTCGCAAACCGAGTTATGCGTTTTTGGCCGAATGCGAGTTGCGGCGTGTGCGCATTTTGGAGAAGGCAAAAGCCGGCGAGCCAAAGATTGCTGCAGCACTGGAAGCCGCGGCATTGCACATGCGCCAGCACGACCCTGCGCTCGAAATGCCCGGTCCTTTTGAGAATTTCAAGCAGTTGGAAGAAGTTATTCAAGAGCTCTCTGGGAAATACGCGCTTGCCTCTTCGAAAGAAGGGAAGCACTGAAGCTCAAGTTCTGCTCAAACAGAAAATCTCTGACAATCTCTGTTCCTGCACACATAAATGAGATTGTCGAACGCGAAGAGTTTGATCCGACACTTCATTCCAGTCAAATTGTTTTTCAGTTGCATGGTGAGTCCCCGATCGTTGGTGGAGAAAATAGCTGCACCGTCTCTGCATGGCCCCGAAGTTCATCGCAAAATGCTAGGCTAGTCTTTTTGTTCTGTCGCTGCTCGACCGAGGGTTCTTCTCTGCTTGTTTACCTAGGTGGTTTCTTCGAGCGAGATGGCTTAAAGCCGAGAGCATGAACGCGTCTCTGCAACGCGCACATAGCAGGAAGCGTACTTTAGCGCTGCGCGCCACGCCCAAGCTTCAATATGGGTTCCTAGGAGACCGCCGGCTTTTGCTTTTTGAAATCCGCGCAGCGCTTTAAGCCACCTCGGTGAACCAGTCCCCTCGGTAAACAAGCGAAGATGGCACGCAAAAACGCGCAGCGACAAAGCAAAAAAAAGTGAATAGCATTTATCCGGTTTGTTTGGGCAACGAGCAACACACTCCCCCTCACGACTTCCGCGGCAATCTTGCCAAATACGCTTTTATGGTGGAATCATTCGGCGCATGTTTGAGGGCGTTCTCCCAAGCCTCGCGCGCTTGCTCGAAGCGTCTCGAGTTTGCATAGGTGACGCCGAGATTGAGCCAAGCTTCCGTCAATACCGGCACGCGCTCCACGATAGATTGATAGTGAATGATCGCTTTCGCCGTATCGCCGGTCATGATGAAGAGATTGGCGAGATTGTTTTCCAGCGCGACAAAGCGTGGTTCGATTGAGAGCGCAATCTGAAACGCCTCGATGGCTTCTTCCAAACGGCCCGCCCGGCGCAACGCTTCGCCATAATTCACCCAGAGCATGAGTTGATCGGGGTTGTTCTCCACCAAATTTTCCCAATCTTGAATGTTTTTGAGCTCCACTTGCAAGCTTTCCGCTTTGGCGAGATAACGCTGGGCTTCTCTTTCCCGGCCCATGCGCACGAAAGCCTGACCGAGATTGTAATTCGCCCAATAGTGCCATGGGCGCTTTTGCAGAACGGCTTCCAGTTCAACGCTGGCGTCCTGCAATTCGCCATTGGAAACGAGCAAGGAACCAAGGAAGTAACGATAGTTCAAATTATCCGGCTCGAGTCGCAACCCGCGGCGCGCATACTGCACGGCCTTTTGCAATTCGCCTTCTTCTTTAAAGAGTTCGGCGAGACGCAAGTAGGCAACCGTGAATGTGCTGTCGATTTTCACCGCTTGTTCGTAAACATAACGCGCGCTGTCGGGCTTGCCCAGTTTCGCGTACACGCGACCCATCTGGTGCAATGCGGCCGGCCCCGGATAGTTCGCGAGCTCTTTTTCATAGCACGCCAAAGCTTTGCGCGCATCGCCCGCGCGCAGCGCCGTGCTGCCCAAGTTTAGCCACGCGCCTTGATAGAAGGGATCGAGCGCGAGCACTTTCTTGTAGTCCTCCTCGGCGAGATCATAACGCCGCACTTCGGTGTGGATCAGGCCGCGCAGAAAAAATACGTCAGCGAGCTGCGGCGCATAACGCTCCGCGCTGTCGGTGAGCGCCAAGGCCGCGTTGAAGGCCCTTGCCC
>JABWAN010001087.1 GCA_013361015.1 Candidatus Zhuqueibacterota bacterium
CCGATTGGCAAATCATCTCTTCGTTATTTCGCTTCGGCTTGCCCGCGGGCTTTCAAGGCATCGCGATGAACGTCGCAGGCGTGTTGTTGCTGCGCTTCATTGGCGCATTGCCGGATAGCGCGGAGGCGCAAGCCGTATATGCGGTGGGCTACACGGAGTTGTTCTCGTTGATTACGTGGACTTCGGTGGGGCTGATGGGCGCGACCGCGGCGCTGGTGGGCCAAAACTTGGGCGCAGGCAAACCCGAACGCAGCAAGCAAGCCGTGCACACCGCAGCAAAGATCGGCCTCAGCGTCGCGACTACTGTTGGCGTGCTGTTTCTCATCGTGCCGCGCTTGCTGTTCGCCGCATTTGGAATGAAAGATGAAGTGGTGGTGGGACTCGGTGTGCAACTGTTGCGGTTCTTGAGCCTCTCGGGATTGTTCATCACCGTGGCATTGGTTTATACCGGCGGCTTGCAAGGCAGCGGGGACACGCGCAGCCCGCTCTACATCACGCTCGTTGCGCAAATTGCGATTCCGCTCGGACTGTGCGGCGTGTTGCAATCCATGCGCGCATTGCAGGCGAGCGATGTGTGGCTGGCGATTGTGTTGGGGCACGCGACGCGCTGCTTGCTTTCCATCGCGCGCTTTCGGCAGGAGAAATGGAAGCACATCAAAGTGGAGATCGAACCCGCGCGGGCGTAACGCGCCTTTGAGAGTGCGTCATTCAGAAGGATTCTTTTCAGTCAGCCCAAAGCGGTTATGCTGAAAAAGATTCCTCCTGAATGACACTCTCTTTGTTTCCTCTTAAGCATTGAAGCGAATGTTCAGAATATCCCCGTCCTTCACCACGTATTCTTTTCCTTCCAAACGCAACACGCCTTTTTCCTTGCAGGCGTGCATGCTCCCCAACGCAATGAGGTCTTTGTAATGCACGGTCTCTGCGCGAATAAAGCCGCGCTCCAAGTCGGAGTGGATCGCGCCCGCGGCTTGCGGGGCTTTGGTGCCCGCGCGAATCGTCCACGAGCGGCATTCATCTTCGCCGACGGTGAAGAAGGAAATCAAGCCGAGCAATTCATACGAGACGCGAATGAGCTTGTGGAGCGCCGGTTCAGTGATGCCGAGGTCTTGCATGAATACTTGCGCATCCTCCTCGCTCAATTCGGAAATCTCTTTTTCGATCTCCGCGCTTAAGGAAGTGATGGCGCATTTCGGCGTGAGATATGTCGCGAGGCTTTTTTCCAGCTCGGCCGCCTGCTTGATTTGGCTTTCGGCGATATTCAAAACGTAGAGCAACGGCTTGGCCGTGAGAAATTGATACGTGCGCAGCAATTTCTCTTCTTCTGCGGAAAGCTCCATCTCGCGCAGCGGCCGCTCTTGTTCCAGGTGGGCTTTGCAGCGGCTCAGTAATTCCAGCTCGCGCTGCTCGGCGTCCAGATGCATTTTCTTGATCGACTTTTCCAAACGCTCCACACGCGTCTCGATGATGGCCATGTCACTCAGCCAAAATTCGGCGTTGATGAAGGCAATGTCCTTCGCGGGATCAATGCGGCCTAGTGGATGCGGGAACATGTCATTCTCGAAGGCGCGCACCACGAGCAGAATGGCATCCACAGTTTTGACATTCGCAATAAACTGCGCAGGCAAGCCTTGCGGCTTTTCCGCACCGCTCTCAAAGCCTTGCACTTTGATATACTCGACTGTGGTGTTGACCTTGCGCTTGGGATTGAACATCGCCGTCAAACGGTCCAAACGCTCATCCGGAACTTTCACAACGCCGCGTTCGGCTTCGATTTTGTGGTGGCCGCCGTCGCCGCTCTTGTGTTTCATGAGCGTGGAAAAAATCGTAGTCTTGCCGGAATAGGGCAAGCCGACTATACCGATTTGCATATGATCTCCTAACCTGTGCGATTCGAAATTATACTTTCGGTGTTGCGGTGGCCACGCTAAAGGTTCCGTCCGGCAACGCTTCGATCTTGTAATCTCCAAACAGAATCGGCTCAAGGACGCGCAGGCATAGAAAAACGCGCACTGCCAGCGCACGTATTTCAACTTCGGAATGAGCGCTGGCGCGCATCTCGATGAAATGCCGCCAGGCGCGCACGTTGCCCGTCACCACCACGATAGTTTCGGTTTCGTTGGGC
>JABWAN010000069.1 GCA_013361015.1 Candidatus Zhuqueibacterota bacterium
AATTCATGCGGTACGAAGTCTGGCGCAACGACGAGGCGCTGGAGCTTCACAAAGCGATGCCGCATCTGAAGGCTTCATTCGAATTGCGCCAGCAACAGGGCTGGACGACCGAGATCACGCGCTGGAAACGCGTGAAACCATAATGATTCATAAAGGATTTTATTGCAGATGAATCAAATGAAAAAATCATTCTCACGGCACGCTCAGAACATCTATTTGCTTGCAATGATGTTGCCGGCCGCCTTGTTCATTTGGAGCACACAGGCACATTCGCAAGCAGACGTCTACGGCGGCTTGCCGACGCAACAATTGTCCGAACTCAAATACACGCTGGCGCTCGATGAGGGTGTGCTCAAAGGCAGCGGCGCCGACTTTCTATTGAGTGAAGCGAAAGCGGCGCAATTCTTTTTGATCGGCGAGGACCACGGCATTGCGGAAGTGCCGCAATTTACTGCGGCGCTTTTCCAACAGATGAACCCGATGGGCTATCATCACTTTGCGATCGAAACCGGGCCACTGACCGCGCAATTGTTGACCAGACTGGCCTCGGAGCCGAATGCTCAAGCAGCTTTCAGCGCTTTTCATAAAGAAAATCCCTTCGCCGTGCCGTTTTATAATTGGCAAGAGGAAGCGGCGCTATTGCTTGCCGTGTTGAATGCCTCGAAGCCCGGCGCCCAGCCGTTGTGGGGATTGGATCAAGAATTTATTATGTCGTCAAAATTGCATTTCAAAAAATTGCTGGCGCTGGCCCCGAATGACGATGCGAGAAAAGTCGTAAACGAGTTTTACGAAAAAACTCAAACTGAATTCAACCGCATGGTTGAAAGCAAAAATCCCGGATTGGTTTTTCTGGCTTCGGCGCAGAAAGCCGATTTTGAGAAATTGGAGAATGCTTTCGGCCCGCAGCAGCCGTTGGAAGCGAAAGAAATTTTGTTTGAATTGAAAACTAGTTGGGAAATTTACGCTAAGAATTTTTCCGGCGCCGGTTATGAATCCAACGCCCAGCGCGCCGGTTTGATGAAAAAACATTTCATGAGTTACTACCAGCAAGCGCTTGCGCAAGAAGGGAATCCGCCCCGGGTTCTGTTTAAATTTGGCGTCTATCACATCAAAAAGGGCCGCAGTTACACCAATGTTTACGACATTGGCAATCTCGCGGCGGAGTTGGCGCAGGCCAACAACAGCCGTTCGTTTCACTTGTTCGTCCTCGGCGCGGCCGGCACGCAGAACGCTTATCTGCCTTTTGTGGGTAACGAAGCGGACAAAAACAAAAAGATCGATGCCGTTGCCACTTATGATTTTGCCGATATCAAGCCCTTCATGGCGGCAGCCGATTTAAAACTCTGGACGGTGTTCGACCTGCGTCCGCTGCGTCCCTTGTTGCACGCGCAAAAGCTGGGTTCCTTAGCCCCAAATACAAAAGAATTGATCTGGGGTTATGACGCCGTTTTAGTGATGCCGCAAGTGCGAGCGGCGACATTATTCGACTAACACTCACGCCTCTCACATGAGAAAAAAATTCTTGTTGTTGGTCTGCGCTGCCGGCTTCTTCCTCGGCTGTGGCGCGCCGTTTCGATGTTTTGAAGAGCGCATTGAAGTCTCGTGGCCCGCGACTATCACGCGCGGCGCAGAGCAAGAGAGCGCGACGCTTGCGGGTGTGGTTGCGCCCGGCAACGTCGGCGAGAGCGTTTTCGCCGAGTTGAAAAGCGTTTTGGTGAATGAAGCTTCCGCCCAGACTTTCGGTTTGGTGTGGAGCGTGCCTGCTTTCAATACGAACGGCGGCGGCATCGCAGTGGCGCTGGCCGCCCCGCTCCAGCGCGGCGAAGTTTTGCAGATCACGAGCAGCTTTCAGGGCGGCGGTTGGGGAAGATTTTCTTTGCCGAACGGAGAGCGCGCGCAAGTGAGTGTGCGTGCAGAAAACTTTGTTGCGACTTCCGCCTCCGGCACGATGCAAGTTCTGCAAGTTGCGCCGCTGGTTTTGCGGCTCGAGATTACAGCCACGGATACGAGCAATGCGACAATCCAAATTCGCGGCGACGCGAGTTTTCGCTTCGTGCGCGAGCAAGCGCCGTGTACGTGAGCGCAATTTAAAATCTCTATCGCGAGACCAAGATCGAATGCTCTTATTGCTGGAGGACGAATTTCGTGCAGGCAAGATTGATCATGACGGCGAGCGCCGTTGTTTATGGTTTATTCGGAGCAGTGCTGCTCTTCCTCTCCAAGGAAGTGCTCGCGCTCGATGCGACTGCAACGAATGCCCGGCTCATCGCCCAGTTGCTCGGCGCGGCCATGCTTGGAATGGCAGCGATGAACTGGATCGCACGCGGCTCCATTCTAGGTGGCATTTACGGACGCGCGATTCTCGCCGGCAATTTCACCTATACCTTCATCAGCTTGCTCATTAGTTTGCGCGCGTGGTTCGCCGCGTCAGAAAATGGTTGGTTGGGATTTAGCGCGGCGTTTTATTTCATTCTCTTCGGAGGGTTTGGTTTTCTGTTGTTTGGCAAGCCGCGTTTAGGCCATCGTAAAACTTGAAAGTGACATGAAAAAACGCAGCGCTACTCTCCTCTTCGGCCTTGCCTATCTCAGTTTCATCAGTCTCGGCTTGCCCGATGGTGTCTTCGGCGTGGCGTGGCCTTCGATACGCGCGCACTTTAAACTGCCGTTCGACGCACTCGGGCCGCTGCTGGTCATGCTCACGCTCGGCTACTTGCTGGCCAGCTTCGGCAGCGGGCGCATACTCGCGCGCATGAACGTCGGCGCATTGCTGGCATGGAGTTGTTTGGCGACGTCGCTGAGCCTGTTTGGTTATGCCATGACGCAATGGTGGTGGCTAATGGTCGGCCTCGGCGCGCTTGCCGGACTTGGCGCGGGCGCGATTGACGCGGGCTTGAACACCTACGCGGCCACACACTTCAGCGCGGCCTCGGTGAATTGGCTGCACGCTTTTTACGGCGTGGGCGCAACGCTCGGCCCGATGATTATGACGAGTGTGCTGAATGCGCCGTTGCCCTGGCAATGGGGCTATGTGATCGTCGGCGCGGCGCAGTTGCTGCTGGCCGCATGTTTCGGCCTCACGCACAAGCGCTGGTCGAATGGCAGGCACGACGAGGTTGCATCAAACGATCTCGTTGCGGCCTCGCGTTCTGTGCCCGTGACCTCGGCCTCGCATTCTGCGACTCTGCGGCGGCCCGTGGCTTGGCTCGGTATTGGCGTCTTCTTCGTCTATACCGGCATTGAGGCCGCCGCGGGAGCGTGGTCGTATAGCCTATTTACTGAGAGTCGCGGCGTTGCGATGATAACCGCAGGGACATGGGTGAGTGTGTACTGGGGGGCTTTGACCGCGGGAAGATTGCTCTCCGGCCTTGTCGTGAATTATATGCCGGTGCATGTGCTCTTGCGTTTTTGCATGCTCGGCCTCGCGCTGGGTGCAACCATGATGTGGCTCAATCTCACCCACTGGTTCAGCTTCTTGGGATTCGCCATGATTGGGCTATGCTGCGCGCCGATTTTTCCTTCCATGATTGCCACCACACCGGAACGTCTCGGCGCCGCACATACGGCGAATGCCGTCGGCTTCCAACTCGCCGCAGCAGTGCTCGGAGCCGCATTGCTGCCGAGTCTCGTCGGCGTGCTCGCGCGCTACTTCACTTTGGAAATTCTCAGCCCGTTCGTCTTGAGCGCCGCACTTTTGTTGTGGATTCTATCTGAAGCAATGCCTGCGACCGATGCGAAGCAGGCAAAACCGGTGCAAGCCGCAGCTTGAATGTGTGACGCCAGATAGATTCGCTTGACGATCGACCTTGGTGTGCCGCTGGTCGATGACGATAGAGATCACTTCGGAATGGCTCTGAGCTTCATCGCAAAATGCCGGCGTTTGTCTTTTATGTTTCATTACGGAATGGCGAAGCAGCAATAACACGCCCTAAAATAAAGAAGGCCCCGAGTCTTTCGACCCTGGGCCTCTTGGCTGTGAGGGGGAGCCACAACTTTTGGTTCTCGACGATCCGTGTCAGTACATTCCTATTATCTTCTGCATTTTGTCTTGGCAAGTCGCGTGCCCGCGCAATTTTGCCGCGTACGAGAAGAGTCCTGAGATTCTGATGAAATGCAGTAAGTGCTCGCAAGTATTTGCTTTGGCGCTTTTGGCAACGCGCTTGCAAAAATCCATGCGAGCGGCGCGGAATGGAAAAAACCTTGTGCGTGTTACAAATTCGCAGGCGCAATTGCGATTTCGAGAGAGACAGTGTATCGCCATGAAGCAAATTCAAGGAGACGTGTAACATGGAAAAAGCAACTTTTGGTGCAGGATGTTTTTGGGGCGTGGAAGCTGCGTTCCGGCGCGTGCCCGGGGTTCTCGCAACGGCCGTGGGCTATATGGGTGGAACGATGAAGCATCCGTCATATGAGGACGTGTGCACGGATGAAACCGGCCATGCCGAGGTCGTGGAAATAACCTATGACCCCGCGCGCACTTCGTATGAAGACTTGCTGCAAGTGTTTTGGACGAACCACGATCCCACGACCTTGAATCGTCAAGGTCCGGACCTCGGCAGACAATATCGCTCCGCGATTTTTTATCACACTCCGGCGCAGCAAGCCGCAGCGTCCGCTTCGAAAGAAAAGCTGCAAAGCAGCGGTCGTTATCGCAGGCCGATTGTGACGGAGATCACGCCGGCCGCGGAGTTCTATCGCGCGGAGGAATATCACCAGCAATATCTGGAGAAGCGCGGTTTGGCGAGTTGTCATTTATAGAGGCCGGCCAGGTTTTGAGAATCCGGCAAGTCGGAAGCGATCCAGCGAAGTATTCACACACGGAGGTTACTCATGTTTTGCATTCATTGCGGCAGCGACCAACACAGTGGCGCGCAACACAAACCTTGCGCGGCTTGCGGCACTTATCAACACACCACCGGCGAGCACAAGCCGTGCACGCACTGCAAAAGCTCCGAACACAGCAGTGGCGAGCACAAACCCTGCGTGCACTGCGGCAGCGCCGAGCACACGGCAAGCTTTCACAGTTGAGCACAAGCATTTCTCCGGCTGGCATTCGTGCGCGTATCACATTCACCACATAACGATGCCAGCCGGAGGCTTTCCCCTTCGCAACCCTGCCTTGCGCCAAAACGGAATAACAATCAAATGGTCGCAGCATGACCATTGCCTTCAGCCCCGCCTGTGCGACCAGAAAACTCTGCCGTGCGGTTGAAGTTGGTGGCAAGCTTTTCTATATTGCCGTGCGTTTCTACGTGGGCCAGATGAGTCAATTCGAAGAATCTCGTTTTGAGCAGGATGAAAAGAAATCTTGCCGGACACAGTACGACCTCGTCTCCACGTAAACGCAAATGACTAGAAAATGGCGGGAGCAATCCTATTTAAGCTTGCTCGCGCCCTCTAGAAAACTCACGCGCCACTTCATCGTTAGCCTCGGAGCCCCTCATGACCTACCGCATGTATATTGACGGCGAATTCGTTGAATCCAACAATAGACAAACCCGTGACGTTGACAATCCGGCCAAAGGCGAAGTGCTCGCGCAAGTTCCGGAAGCGACGACCGCGGACGTTGAACGCGCGATTGCCGCGGCGCGGCGCGAATTTGATGAAGGCAAATGGCCGAACATGCCCGCAGCGAAACGTGGCCGCATCCTTCTGCAAATCGCGCAGGCCATTCGCACGCATGCCAAGGAACTCGCACGCCTCGAAACTTTGAACATGGGCAAGCCGCTTTCCGAATCCGAAGGCGATATTGCCGACGCCGCGGATTGCTTTGAATACTATGGCGGGCTGGCGAACAAAATCACGGGCGAGGTCAATCCCATTTCCGGCCGCGCATTGGATTTCACGCTCAAAGAGCCGGTGGGTGTGTGCGGGCAAATCATTCCGTGGAATTTTCCGCTCATGATGGCCGCATGGAAAATTGCGCCGGCGCTGGCTGCCGGCTGCACGCTCATATTGAAACCGGCAGAGCAAACTCCGCTCACGGCGTTGCGCTTCGCGGAGATTCTCGATGGCATTTCAGATTTACCCAAAGGCGTGGTCAACATTGTCACGGGCGATGGACCGACCGCGGGCGCGACTTTGGTGAAGAGCCATGACGTCGACAAAATCGCATTCACCGGCAGCACGGAAGTGGGCAAGTGGATTCTGAAAACTTCTGCGGAAACCAATCTCAAAAAAGTGACGCTCGAGCTTGGGGGCAAATCGCCGAACGTCTTCTTTGCCGACTCGGATTTCGAGATGGCGATTGCGGGCGCGCTGTTCGGCATTTTTTATAATCAAGGCGAGGTGTGCTCCGCCGGCTCGCGCATTTTGGTGGAGAAATCCATTCACAAAAAACTCGTCGACGCGATGGCCGAAAGAGCAAGGCAAATTCGTTTGGGCGATGGCATGGAAGCGGGCACGAAGATGGGGCCACTCGTGAATGCGGAGCATCGCGCGCGCGTGGAAGGCTTTATTAGAATCGGAAAAGAGAGCGGTGCGAAACTGGTGTGCGGCGGCAATCGCCCCGGCGGCGAATTGGCGCGTGGTTATTTTATCGCGCCAACGATTTTTGACCACGTTGATTTCAACTCGCGCCTCGCGCAGGAAGAAGTGTTCGGCCCGGTGGTCGCAGTCATCCCGTTTGAAAATGAAAGTGAGGCCATCAAGCTCGCGAATCATTCGCAATACGGTCTCGCCGCCGGCGTGTGGACCAAGGATTTCACCAAGGCAATGCATCTCGTGAAGAAGATTCGCGCAGGCATCGTGTGGGTGAATCACTATCATCCCGCGCCCATGGAAGGCCCGTGGGGAGGCTACAAGCAAAGCGGCATTGGGCGCGAGCTGGGCAAGTATGGCATCGAGAATTATTTGCAGGCGAAGCAGGTGTATATCAATTTGAACTCGAAGCCGGTGCAGTGGTGATCACGCAAAACTTTACTAAACTTGGAAAGGTTAGTAAAGCTGCCGTTGCTTCTTCACAAGAGGCAGATCGTTGCGCAGCCCCTCGCCGATATAGAGTTTTAGCAAAGAGTGAAGGCCCAACTCTCGAGCCTTTGCGATTTGCTGCAATTGCTCTAGGGCATCTATTGGAACGGGCAAGGAGACAATCAGAGCAGGGCGAGGATTGATCTTAAGTTTCTTCATAGTGAAAGCCTGGTTTATCGCTTTGATTTCGTCAATGCGAATTGCAGCGATGCTCTAGCTGGAGCAATGCAATTTAAACCTTGCTCCGTTGCGGGCCTTATTTTATATTGAAAAAGCAAATCTATCCTGTTTGATCGGCTCAATACAAAGGGTTTGTATGAATTTCTCGATTGAGCTTGAACAAGAATAGGATGGCCGCCGGATTGCGGAAGTATGCGATCTTCCCGGCGTGCTTGCTTATGGACAAACTCGTGGACAAGCCTTGGTAAAGGTTCAAGCACTAGCAGTACGTGTGCTTGCTGATCGTCTTGAGCACGATGACACCGTGCCGGCGTTTATGAACGTCGCCTTTCGCGCTGCGGCATGAGCCAATGACCGACAACAAAAGCTAGACTGGTGCTCGCCGCTTTACTGCGTATCGGTTGGAACATCAAAAGGCAGAGTGGTTCTCCTCGAACGCTAACACATGCGGGTTGGCCGGACGTGACGTTTGCATTTCATGACACTGAAGAAATCGGGCCGCGCATGTTGGCGCGTATTTCGAAAAAGACCGGATTACGGCCGGAGGATTTGTAACCCTCAAAGTCGTTGACTTCTTTAGCATACGCTTTCAACGTAGTTTATGATTTTTGCGGAATATTTGAAATCACTTGTACTGGTCGCACTGTGCGTCACCCAGCTCTCCTGCGAAAATCCCTTTGCCACGCGCGCGCCGGAGCCGCCGAAGAACACGGGCAGCCGTTATATTCCGCCGTTCTCCGCGGAAATCGTAGTGGAGAATTTGCGCAATGCCATCAGCGATCGCAATGTGGAAAACTATCTGCGTTGCTTTTCCGATTCCACCCGCACGAGCGAGAGCTTTCGCTATGAGCCGGATGCAGCCACGGCCAACCTCTACGCGGGTGTGTTCAACAATTGGGGCCTGACGCAAGAGCGCGATTACTTTTCGCAGTTGCGCGCGGCGCTGCCCACGGATTCGCTGCGTAGCCTGCGTTTGGATTCGCTGCAAACGATCACGTTCAATGATTCCGCACAATTCGTGCGGGCCTACGAATTGAACGTGCGCCACAAACAACAAAGCGCGGGCGTGCCCGGGCAAGTGCGCGGCGAGCTGCGTTTCTGGCTGCGCAAAGACCAGTTCGGCGAGTGGTCGATCTATCGTTGGGCCGATTTCGCCACCGGCCAGTCTCAAACTTGGAGCGCACTCAAAGCTGCGTTCGTGCGATGATTTGAGCAGAGGAAACTTGACTTGCGTTTTTTGAAAGAGCGTACCAAGCAATTGCTGAAGCGCCTCCTCCCGATTCCCCGAAAAGCTCGCGGGCAACATGACGAGTTCTTTCCGGAATGGCAGAAAGCTTTGCTCATTGTTTTTGCGCTCAACCTGGTTTTGCTCGTGGGGCTGGATTCACATTATCTCTCCCAACTCGAGGCCCCGGCAAAACGCGACGCCCCCAAACTTCCTCTGAAAACACTCACCGCGGACGAACAATTGCGCTTTGCGCTTGATCGCACACTCAGCGATTTCGGCGTTGCGCTCGCATGGATGGAAGATCGCGAAAACACGCGCCTTGTGCGCATTCCGAGTCCCATGAACGCGGCCCGGCTACGACAGAAATTGATTGATTGCCTCGAGCAAAATGACGCGCGTGTGATTCCCTCTGCACGCAACCCTTTGGAGTTTTCATACGCGCGCAACGAGCAAACGCTGGGCACCATCCGCCTGTTGCCCGAAGCACGCACGGTGAAAGCGCAGGGCAAGATTGCCATTGTCATTGATGATTTCGGCTATCATGAAAACGGCCTCATCACCAAATTCATCAACCTGCCTTTTGCCATAACGTATGCGATCATTCCCGGCCTGCCTTATTCGCAACAGACCGCGCGTAAGTTGGAACGCAAGAACAAGACCATGCTCGTCCACATGCCCATGGAGGCCATGGAAAAGGCGGTAGAAACCAACGGTTTCGAATTGCGCGTGGGCATGTCTGCCGAAGAAATTCGCGAGCGTGTGCGCAAGGCGCGGACATTGTTGCCGTATGCCGTGGGCATGAACAATCACATGGGTTCGCGCGCCACACAGGACGATGCGCTCATGCAAGTGCTGTGCGAAGAGCTGAAATCCGTCAATTGGCTGTTTTTGGATAGTCGAACGATTGAAACCACCAAAGCCTTCACAACCGCTAAAGCTCACGGCCTCGACGCGGCCTTAAACGATACGTTTTTGGACAGCGTCGAAGAGCTTGAAGCGGCGCGCAAAAAAGTTTGGCGCCTCGCCGAGATTGCGGAACAACGCGGCTCTGCCATCGGCATTGGCCATCCCTATCCAATTACATTGCAAGCCCTGCAAGAAATCGTGCCGGTGTTGCAACAACGCGGCTTCGAGTTCATCACGCTCGAACAGTTGTTGCGACCCAAGCAAGTTGCTCCACTTCCAACCCAACCGTCGCTAGCCAGGAGGAACGGATGATACGTTTAGGTGTGAATATCGATCATGTTGCCACCCTGCGGGAAGCGCGCAAAGACAGAGTGCCGGACCCGGTTGCCGCGGCCATTGCCGCGGAAATGGCGGGCGCGGACGGCATTGTGTGCCACTTGCGCGAAGACCGCCGCCATATCAAGGACAAAGATCTCTATCTCTTGCGCGAGATTGTGAAAACGCATCTGAATCTCGAAATGGCAGCCACGGATGAAATGGTGCGCATCGCGACGGAGGTAGTGCCCGATATGGTCACGCTTGTGCCGGAGCGCCGCGAAGAAGTGACCACCGAGGGCGGCCTCGACGTGGTGGCGAATCATGAATATCTTGCTGAGGCTATTGGCAACCTGCACAACCATGACATCATCGTGAGCGTATTCATTGATGCCGACATTCAACAAATCAAGACCGCGGCGCGCATCGGCGCGGACTTTGTGGAGATTCATACGGGCGCATATGCGCACGCGCACGCGCTGGGCGAGGCGAAAGTCAATGAAGAGCTGGAGAAGATTCGCTCGATGGCGGTCGTCGCTTCGAAGCTGCGCCTTGGCGTGAGCGCCGGGCACGGCTTGAACTATCAAAACGTGCGCAAGATCGTGGAGACGCCGCAAATCGAGGAGCTCAACATCGGCCACGCCCTCATCGCGCGCGCGGTGATGGTGGGCATGGAACGCGCCGTGCGCGACATGTTGGAGATGATGAGGTAGGATTGTCTTCTTCGCGAGCACTTGCTCAAAAACAAAACCATTGAAAGCTTCGAGTTTGAAAAGTTAAGCGCTGATTATGTCCGTCCTTCTCGCCAATCTCACACGCGGTGACGTTATTGAAAGCCAGCACTACGGCCATATTGTTGTAGTCGAGGGCTTAAGCGGCAAAACTATTTTCAGTCGCGGTGCGCCGCATTTCATCACGTATATTCGCTCTGCCGCCAAGGCGTTTCAAGCCATGCCTTTGTATGAAGATGCCGTGCCGGAGATTTTCAATCTCACCGAAGCGGAGATGGCGGTAATTATGGCGAGCCACAACGGCGAAGAGCGGCACGTCAACGCCGTTTCGGAAATTTTGCGGAAGAGCGGCTGCAAAGAGAGTGATTTGCAATGCGGCGTGCACGTTCCGCTTGGCGCTGCAGTGGCAACGCTTATGTCTGTGAGCGGCGTAAAGCCGACGATGCTGCACAACAATTGCTCGGGCAAACACGCGGGCATGCTCGCGGCCTGCATCAATCGCGGCTTATCGATTCACAACTATCTCGATTTCGATCATCCGCATCAACAACGTGTGCTGCAAACCGTGCAGCAATGGGCCGAACTGCCCGAAGAGAGAATGCAGCGCGGGATTGACGGCTGCAGCGCGCCGAACTTTGCGCTCCCGCTTTACAACATGGCAAATATGTACGCCAAGCTCATGGCCTCGCAAGAAGATATTCCCAAACGCATCGTGCTCACGTATGCCAGAAATCCGGAGATGATTGCAGGCGAAGGCCGTTTTGACACGGATATCATGCGCGTAACGCGCGGCCGCATTCTAGCCAAGGTCGGCGCCGAAGGCATTCAATGCCTTGGCATCGACGTGCCGACGCCGATGGGCATGGCGGTAAAAATCGTCGATGGGTCTGCCCGCGCCGTGCCGGCCATTGTCATTGCCGTACTCGAAAAATTGGAACTGCTCTCACCCAGCGAAATTGAACAGTTGTCGAGCTATCGCAACGTGGTGTTGCGTAATCATCGTGGCTTGGAGGTGGGAAAGATTCAAACGGCGATTGAAAACTGAGTAACAGACCAACCTAATCTACCGGATAGCTTCGTCAAAGTAGTGCAATCCGTGTTCACGTTTTTCACTTGGGGCTTTCGTCCAATAATTTTTTGCAAAATCTCCCCTTCTGATTTTTGCTGCTTGCACATTTGCCGAGAAATGTTATTTTAGGTCGGAACTTAATCGAGCGGTATCGGTTCAAGCTGTCAACACAATGGCTTACCGCAATGGTTGGCAACGAGACGGAAGCAACGCGCGAACAACAGACAAAGGAGCGACGGTGATCAACGCCATTCTGTTCGACCACGACGGGGTGCTCGTAAACAGTATGCCGTTTCATGTGCAAGCGTGGCAGGAAGTCATGTCCCGCCACGGCGTTGAAATCGATCCATTGGAGATCTACTTGCAAGAAGGCGCGACCACGATGGAAGTGGCCGCGGAGTTGTGCCACCGCCATCGCAAATCCGCGTCGCCGGAATTGGTGCAGCGCATCGTCGCCGAAAAACGTGATCGCTATTTGGCGATCAACCAAACGACAATCAACGACGGCGTCATGGAATTCATCGAGTACGTCAAG
>JABWAN010001088.1 GCA_013361015.1 Candidatus Zhuqueibacterota bacterium
CAGGTTCGGGAATCGCGACGCCTGCGCGTTTTGCGAGCGCGCGCACGGCCTCGGGAAAACTCACGCCTTCAATTTTTTGCACGAAGGCAAAAGCGCTGCCGCCGACGCCGCAACCGAAGCAATGGAAAATTTGTTTCTCGGCATTGACGCTGAAAGAAGGCGTCTTTTCCGCATGAAAGGGGCACAGGCCGACAAAATTCCGCCCCGATTTTTTCAAAGTCACATAATCGGAAACGACGCTAACAATATCAGTTGCGTAGCGCACTTCGTCGATGATGTGAGGGGGAATTGTGGGCATGAGGTGGATCAATGGATTGTTGGAGTGATGGAGCGGTGGATTGATGAAGTTGGGAGCTTTAGAGTGATGGAGCATGCTCTCGAGCACTCCATGACCCCAAAACCCCATGACTCCATCAATCCAACAATTCCAAAATCCACCACTCCATCACTCTGAAAGGTTTTTAATCCTGCTCTTCTTCTTCCTCTACCTTGCGCTCGCCTTCATAGAGCTTCCGGCGCACAAACAACTCGATCAAATTGGCATCCAGCTTTCCGCGCTTGGCTTCTTCCTGCAATATGGCGATGGTTTTTTCCAAGGGCATGGCTTTTTTATACGCACGATCTTTGGAGCTGAGCGCGTCATAGATGTCCGAAATGCACATGATCCGCGCTTGCAGCGGAATATCGTCGCCCTTCAAGCCGTAAGGATAACCCGAGCCGTCGAGCATTTCGTGGTGCGCGGCGGCAATGATAGGAATATTTTCCAAATCTTTCGTGAAGGGAATTTTGCGCAAAATTTCCATCGTGTATTCCACGTGCCGCTGAATCTCTTTGCGCTCACTGGCGGTAAGATTACCGCGCAACACGGCTAGGTTTTCATACTCATGCGAAGACAGATAATAGCGCATCTCTCCGGTGCAGGGATCGACAAAGGATTTCTCCGCAATCACACGCAGGCGATCCAAGTCTTGCGCTTGCATCACCTCCGGAATGTTGATGCGGCGGAGAAATTCGAGGTCTTGTTCGACCGCGGCAAGCGCCTCCGCGAGCGTGTGATCCAGCTCCGCCAGCTTCGCGCCTTGCTCTCCACCGGCCTGCAATAATTCACTTTTCTGTTTGCAATGCTCCAAAAGCAACGAAGACTTGATTACTGCAAAGCGCTCGGCGACGGTTTCCATTTGATCATCGGTGAGCTTCGTGCCTTTTTCCAACACTGCTTCTTTGACCCCGATTTTGCCGATGTCATGCAGCCAACCGGCCATGCGCAGTTCTTCTAGTTGCTCGGGTGAAAACTTGACATTGGCGAACACGCCGTCTTTTTCATCATTGATCGCTTGCGCGATGCGCAGGGAAAACTTCGCCACGCGTCCGGAATGACCGGCGGTGTGCGGCGAGCGCGAGTCAATGGCTTTCGCCGAATAGCGCACGAGCGAGCGAAACAGGCTTTTGATCTCTTCGATGAGCTTCGCGTTGCGAATCGCCACCGCGGCCTGGCTCGCGAGGGAGAGAATGAGGGTTTCGTATTCTTTGCGAAAAGGCACCACCCGGCCGTCGAGGTCCAGCGAGTTCACCAACTGCAACACGCCGATGATCTCGTCTTTGTGGTCGCGCATCGGCACGGTCAGCATCGACTTGCTGCGATAGCCCATGCGCCGGTCGAATTCTTTGTTGAACCGATATTCGACGGTGGGAGGAATGTGATAAACGTCGGAGATGTTCAGAATTTTTCCGGTAATCGCCACATAACCGGAAATACTCTCTTTGGTGAGCGGGACGTAGAAAGATTTGAAAGACTTCTCGTGCGTCTTTGCTTCGAGCGATTCCGTTTGCGCCACGAGGAAGTTGAGCTTCTCGCCTTCTTTAATGTACAAGCTGCCGCCATCGGCAATCGTGAAACGGCGGGCTTCGGTGACAATAAGCTCCAAGAGCTTGTTGAGATTGTGTTCGCTGGAAAGTGCGATGCCGATTTGATTCAGACGAGCAATTTGAGATTGCAGATTTTCGTAAACCGCCGCATCCGAGCGATCGCTGCCCATGATGTTCCTCGCAATAGTTGTGTAGCGTGATCGCCGTTCCCAGGCATGCCGTAGCTTGCTCTCAGAAACGGGATGATG
>JABWAN010000070.1 GCA_013361015.1 Candidatus Zhuqueibacterota bacterium
CCGGATGTGCAAGAATACTTTTCTGATGCGGAAGCCGTGAATAAAGCATTGCGAGCGTTGATCGAGCTTATTCCAAAAGATCGTAACAAACGGAAGCGCGCTTATCTAAAAAACACACCGCAAGCACAAATTGAGTAGTATTTCACGAACCATGTCAGACCAATTCGACGTCCTCGTCATCGGCGCCGGCCATGCCGGAACCGAAGCCGCCCTTGCCGCGGCCCGCATGGGTGCGCGCACTTTGCTGATGACCATGAATGTTTCTACCATCGGCCAAATGTCGTGCAATCCCGCAATCGGCGGAATTGCCAAAGGCCAGCTCGTGCGCGAGCTTGATGCGCTCGGCGGCGAGATGGGATTGGCCATCGATGACGCGGGCATTCAATTTCGTATGCTCAATAAGAGCAAAGGCCCGGCAATGTGGTCGCCGCGCGCGCAAGCCGATCGTGCGCAGTATGCTGCGCGCATTCGTCTTGCGTGCGAGCAACAACCGAATCTCGAAATTCGCCAAGACATGGCGTGCGGACTTCTTGTTTCAAATGGAAAAGTTTGCGGCGTGAAAACGCGAGCAGGAGGGACGATTGCGTCGCGCACCGTTATCATCACCGCCGGCACTTTTCTAAATGGCGTCATTCATGTCGGCTTGACCAACTACGAAGCCGGTCGCGCCGGAGAATTTGCCGCAAAGGGTTTGACCGAGTCGCTGCTCGCATGCGGCTTCGAAACCGCACGTTTGAAAACCGGAACACCGCCGCGTTTGAATGGCCGCACCATCGATTACTCGAAAACTGAAATTCAGCCCGGCGACGACCCGCCGCCGCCTTTTTCATTTCGCCACGATTCGCTGTCCGTCGAGCAGATGCCGTGCTATCTCACTTACACAAACGAGCGCACGCATGAAATTCTGCGCACTGGATTGGATCGTTCGCCGATGTTTACGGGGCGCATCAAAGGCGTCGGCCCGCGTTATTGTCCTTCAATTGAAGATAAGATTACGCGCTTTGCCGAGCGCACGCGCCATCAAATCTTCCTCGAGCCCGAAGGCCGGCAAACCACCGAAGTTTACGTGAATGGCTTTTCGACGAGTCTGCCCGAAGAAGTTCAAGTTGCTGCGATTCACACTGTGCCCGGTTTGGAAAACGCACAAGTGGTCCGCACGGGCTATGCGGTTGAATATGATT
Organism: Candidatus Zhuqueibacterota bacterium; assembly: GCA_013361015.1. Lineage (GTDB taxonomy): Bacteria > Zhuqueibacterota > Zhuqueibacteria > Zhuqueibacterales > Zhuqueibacteraceae > JABWAN01. Next base: position 1,182 of record JABWAN010000070.1, read on the forward strand.
TCTTCCAACCGACGCAATTGCATCCGTGGCTGGAAGCAAAGAAAGTCGAGAATCTCTTTCTCGCGGGACAAGTGAATGGCACCACAGGTTACGAAGAAGCTGCGGTGCAAGGTTTTATGGCTGGCGTGAATGCCGTGTTGAAATGTCGAGGTGAGGAGCCGTTCGTTTTGAGCCGTAGCGAAGCCTATATCGGCGTGCTCATCGACGATCTGGTCACGAAGGGAACGATAGAGCCTTATCGCATGTTTACTTCCCGCGCTGAGCATCGTTTGCTGCTTCGGCAGGATAATGCCGATTTGCGTTTGAGCAAGCATGGTCACGCTCTCGGATTGATCGACGAGGCGTTTTACGGCGAAGTGAAACTCAAGCAAGTGCAGATTGCGAAGACGATCGAAGCATTGCGCGCGATTATCGTCAGTCCGAGTGATGTAAATGATAAACTGTTCGCACTGGGTTCCTCGCCGTTGGAGGAGCATGAAAACCTGCTCAAACTGCTCCGCCGTCCGCAAGTCGCACTGCAAGATTTGCGCGACTTCGGCCGGCTTGCCTTGTGGGAAAATTGGGACCGTGGCGAATGGCAGAAAGTTGCCGAGCAGGTTGAAATCGAAGTTAAATACGAAGGGTTTATCTCTCGCGAAAGAGCAGCAATCGATCGCGCCGATCATTTGGATGGGAAGCGCTTGCCGGTTCTTTTAGACTATATGAAATTGACCGGTCTTTCCCTGGAAGCGCGCGAAAAGCTGAATCGCATCCGGCCAGCATCCTTCGGACAAGCCCGCCGGATTTCTGGAATCTCGCCCGCAGACATTACGGCGCTGCTGGTTTATGCCAAAAAAGGCTTCTCTTCAGTTTCACGTGAAACGGCCCAAGAGGCCGAATAGCTCGTTTCACACTTAAGGAACCGAAATGTCGAACAAGAAAGCCTCCCAGCCCGTCTCCGAATTGGTTCAAATTCTGCCCGAGAGTTTCAAGCTGGATGCTTCCCAGCTCGAGTTGCTCAATGCCTATATTGATTTGATTCTCAAATGGAACAGCAAGGTTCGGTTAATCTCGTCGGCCGATGAGTCCCGCATCGTGAAACGACACATTGTCGAGTCTCTGGTTTTGGTGAGCATCAACCGCATTGCACCCGATGCAGAAGTTTTGGATTTGGGTGCGGGCGCTGGTTTGCCTGGCATTCCATTGAAGATTGCGATTCCATCGCTGCGCATGACCTTGCTCGATTCTCGCCGAATGAAAAGCCTTTTTTTGGAAGAGGCCGTGAAGTCTCTGCGTTTATCCGATACTCAAGTCGTGCATGATCGCGCGGAGAAGATTGTCGAGAAATTCTCGGGAAAATTCGATTGCGTCGTCGCGCGCGCAGTCTCCAGTTTGTATAATCTATGGCAATGGTCTTCGCCGGTTCTGAAAAATGGCGGAGCCTTATTGGCGCAAAAGGGCGGAGAGCTTTCAAAGGAGATGGAAGAATTGCTCACGGCCTATCCGAATTTGCAAACAGAAAAACTTGAATACGATCCCGCATGGCAAGTCGAGCCTTCGCGTTTTGTCATCGCCATTAAAAAGGAAACTCCATGAGCCGCCAAGTATTTGATGAAATCGAAAACCTTGTCACCGAAACGCGCAACCCGCGCACGATGGACATCGACGCGAAAAACACGACGGAAATTCTACAACTCATCAATGCCGAAGACAGCGCCATTCCCGCCATCGTCGCCGGAGAGATTCTCCATATCGCGCACGCCACGGATTTGGTCGTCGAGACTTTGAAGCACGGCGGTCGCCTGATTTATATCGGCGCGGGAACGAGCGGCAGGCTCGGTGTGCTCGATGCTTCGGAATGTCCGCCGACGTATGGTACCGACCCCGAAATGATTCAAGGCCTCATCGCGGGCGGATACAAAGCGCTGCTGCGTTCACAAGAAGGCGCGGAAGATGTTTTCGAAGATGGCCAAAGAGATTTGGAAGAGATTGGCTTCAATGAAAAAGATGTCGTGTTTGGAATTGCCGCGAGCCGGCGCACGCCCTATGTTTTGGGAGCGCTCAATTATGCGAAGACCATCGGCGCGAAGTCGATTTATCTCACCTGCAATCCACGCCATGAAGTAAGCATTGATGTCGATGTTTTGATCTGCCCGGTGGTCGGCCCTGAAGTCGTGATGGGTTCGACGCGCATGAAAGCCGGTACTGCGACCAAGCTCATTCTCAATATGATCACCACCACCGCGATGATTCGCATGGGCAAGGTCTATGAAAACCTCATGGTCGATCTGCGCATGACCTCGAAGAAGCTTGAAGAACGTTCGAAGCGCATCGTCATGATGGTCGCGAATGTTTCATATGAAACAGCCAGCGCGTTGCTTGAAAAGGCAGACGGGCATGTAAAGACGGCATTGGTAATGGCTCTGGCGAATGTGAATGCCGAAGAAGCGCGGGCGCGAATTGAAAAAGCAGATGGGTTGATTCGAAAGGCGATTGGTTTGAGTTGAACATTTGACATGGAGTAATGAAAATGGAAATCTCTTCAGTCGCAAAAGTTTTAGGAGGCAAGCGGGTCCTTCGCAGAAATATCCAAAATCGAATGGACTTAGTTGAATTGAGCCGTCAAGGTCTTACGAAAGCTGCACTCATAAACCTGGCAGATTATCTTTCATGCACAATCGGAGATATGGCTCAAATCGTTTCTGTAACAGAACGGACGTTGCTAAAGCACACCGCAAGCAAACCGTTCAACCGTTTTGTGTCCGAGCAAATTCTCCAAATTGCTGAAGTCGCCGCAAGAGGCGCGGAGGTCTTTGAAGACAGAAGCAAATTCTTGGCTTGGATGAATCATCCCAATCGAGCTTTAGCGAATAAAACTCCGATGAGTTTGTTGAACTCAAAGTACGGCGTTGACATGATATTGGACGAGCTCGGAAGAATCGAACACGGCGTATTCTCGTGAAAGTCTATCGCATAACAAAGAGGCAATACGCCGAAGAACTCTCCGGTTCCGGCGCGAGAATACATGGAGGCCGGTGGAATCACAAAGGCACGAGCCTGATATACACCTCCGAGAATAGGGCATTGGCTACCGTCGAGTATCTCGTTCACGTACCGCTCTCAATCGTTCCAGCAAGGTTGAGTTTGGTGACACTTCAAATTCCAGATGAAATCATTGCTAGAGAAATCACTACGATTGATTTGCCGGATGATTGGCGAGTGTATCCGCCCCCTTTGAGCTTGGCAGATATCGGAACGAGTTGGGCGCGAACAAATGAGTCGTTGCTGCTTCGCGTTCCTTCGGCGGTTGTGGAGCACGAATTTAATATTCTGATCAATCCTTTGCACCCGAGCATAAAGGAGGTCACCATTCTTCAGCTTGAAGATTTCATCATCGATCAACGCCTGTTGCGGTCGGATAAAAATCGCAAATAGCGCTCGAAGTATTCTCTTTGTTTGTTCATTGTGACTGCCATGCTCAACGCCACGTCCCCGCGCAATCAAAACGGCAAAGTTCTCCGTCCGGACGACTTCGCCGTGCAGCAATTTAAAAAGTTCAACTTCAACTTCGACGAACCGAAAGTCGTCGAGTTCTTTTTCTATTTTCCGACCAAAGCATTGGCCGAAGCAGCGGGCAAAGAAATCGCAAGCGAAGGCTGCGTCGTTACTATAAAATTAGGAGCAGAGAAGAAAGCGTGCCTCTGCTTTGCTACTAAAGAAATAGTACCATCAGCCGAAGCACTCGACCGCTTGCGCAAAGTATTCGAGGCCATCGCCGAAAAGTACAACGGCGAATACGATGGTTGGGGAACCGGCTTCTTGAATGAGGGAGATGTTTGAACAAGAATTGACAGAAACATGAATGGCAGAAAAATAAAGCGCAGCCCCTAAAGATTTTTCTGCCACTCATTTTTCTGTCATCCCGCTTTTTCTTTGCGTGAACTTTTGTTTGAAAAGATACTGCAATGAGCCTCACCGCTTTCGAACAAATCAAACAGCTCGTGCAAGCCTCTTCGCAATGGGAAGAGCTTGCCGCTGCTTGGCAGAAGGAGCCGAACCTCGCGATCAAAAACGCGGCGGGTTCGCTCTCTTCTATTATTATAACTCTGCTCCGCGATCGCGAGGACGCGCCCGTGCTCTGTCTCGTGCCGCATCTCGATCAAGCCGAACGCATGCGCGAGGAGATGTTCGATCTGCTCGGCTCGACCTCCGTGTTTCATTTTCCGCCTTCGAAGATTATGCCGTGGGGCCATCGCGATGCGCCGACGGTTTCGCAGCAAATGGAAGTCGTCGAAGCGTTGCTCGGTTTTCGTGGTCAATCGCAAAATGGCAACGGCGCGACGAACTCGGCTCCGATGATTATCGCCACGCCCAAAGCATTGCTCGCGCCGATTGTCTCTTTGGATTTTTTGCAAGCACGTAAACTCGCTCTGCGCGTCGGCGATGAAATTCCTTTCGACACGTTGCTCAATCAACTTGTGGAAATGGGTTTCGAGCGCCAGCCCGTGGTCGAGTTGCAAGGCGAGATGAGTGTGCGTGGCGGCATCGTCGATCTCTTTCCATTCTCGCGCGGCATTCCCATTCGCTTCGAATTTTGGGGCGACAAGATCGAATCCATACGCGAGTTCGATCCGACCACGCAGCGTTCCGAGCAAGAACTGGTTGCGATTACACTCTTTCCGCAAATCATCGAGGACGAAGGCTCTAAATCAAAACAAAAAAAAGCAGCCGAGAAGACAACCACGCTGCTTAATTATTTCCCCGAAAACACGCTCGTGTGTATTCACAAACCCGAGCAAATCATTGCAGCGCTCGAGCATTCGAAAAAAAATGAAGAAGAGCTGGCGGAAGTCGATGATCTCGACGATGAAGGCGAGGCATTGTGGGAAGCTTTACTCAAACGCTTCGAACGTTTTCGCCGCGTGACGTTTACGCAGTTCCGCCACGACGAAGGCCACGCACTCGATTTTCTCGCGCAGCCGCAACCCGCGATTCATGGCGATCTCAAAGCTTTGCGGCAAGAGTTGGAAAAATTCAACGCGAAGATTGAATTTAGGAATCCTAGATTATTCTTCGTGTGCGAATCCGCCTCGCATGCCGAACGGCTCTCCGATCTTTTTGCCGAAACCGAACTTGCGCAATTCAACATTGAGCTGATCACCGGCAATCTCAATCACGGTTTTGTGTGGAACGAGGTCGGGCTTGCGGTTTATACTGATCACGAATTTTATGGTCGCACGCGACGCCCGCAGCGCAAACGTCGCTATAAAGACGGCCTCACCTTCCGCCAACTCAAAACGCTCGCGCGCGGCGATTACGTCGTACACATCGATCACGGCATCGGTGTTTATCAAGGTCTGCAAAAGATCAAAGCCGGCGCGCACGAGCGCGAGTGCCTTGTGATTCATTATCAAGACAACGACAAGCTTTATGTGCCGCTCGAAAAAATGGACTGTGTGCAAAAGTACACTTCACGCGAATCCGTCGTTCCGAAAATTCACAAGCTCGGCTCGCCCGATTGGGAGCGCCTCAAGTCGCGCACAAAGAAACGCATCAAAGACATCGCGAAAGATTTGATCGCGCTCTATGCCGCGCGCAAAGCGCAAAAGGGCCATGCGTTTTCGCAAGACACGCTTTGGCAAAAGGAACTCGAAGCCTCGTTTGAGTTCGAAGAAACGCCCGATCAAACCAAAGCCATCGAAGAAGTCAAGCTCGACATGGAAAGCGAGAAGCCGATGGATCGCCTCGTGTGCGGCGATGTCGGTTTCGGCAAAACGGAAGTGGCGATTCGGGCCGCGTTCAAAGCCGTGCAAGACGGCAAGCAAGCCGCGATTCTCGTTCCGACCACGCTGCTCGCGGAGCAACATTTCAACACGTTTCGCCAACGCCTCTCGCGCTATCCCGTGAAAGTCGAAATGCTCTCGCGCTTTCGCACCCGCGCGGAGCAAACGGCCACGCTCGAATTGCTCAAAGACGGCAAGGTCGATATCATCATCGGCACGCATCGCTTGTTCTCGAAGGACGTTGCGTTCAAAGACCTTGGCCTCATTGTGATCGATGAAGAGCAGCGTTTCGGCGTTCGCCATAAAGAGCGCTTGAAGAGTATAAAGGTCAATGCGGACGTGCTCGCGCTTTCGGCCACGCCGATTCCGCGCACGCTCAACATGGCGCTCATGGGCGTGCGCGACATGACCAATATCATCACGCCGCCGAAAGACCGCCAGCCCATTCAAACCGAGGTCTCGCAGTTCGAGCGCGATCTCATTCGGCAAGTGATCATGCGCGAGATTCATCGCGGCGGGCAAGTGTTCTTCGTGCACAATCGCGTGCACTCGATTTATCGCATGGCCGGTTTGATCAAGAAGCTCGTGCCCGAAGTCGAGATCGGCGTCGCGCACGGGCAGATGAACGAGCATGAGCTGGAAAAAGTCATGCTCGGTTTTATCAATCGCGAGTTCAACGTGCTCGTGGCCACGATGATCATCGAGTCCGGCCTCGACATTCCGAACACGAACACGATGATCATTAATCGCGCGGATCGTTTCGGCCTCGCGCAGCTCTATCAATTGCGCGGGCGCGTGGGCCGCAGCCATCACAAAGCGTATTGCTATTTGATGATTCCGCCGATTCGCAATCTCTCGCTCGAAGCCATCAAGCGTCTCGAAACGATTGAAGAGTTCACGGACCTCGGCAGCGGCTTGCAAATCGCGATGCGCGACTTGGAGATTCGCGGCGCGGGCAACATGCTCGGCGCGGAGCAGAGCGGATTGATCGACGCGATTGGTTATGATTTGTACGTGCGCATTCTCGACCAAGCCGTGCGCGAGGCGCGTTACGAAGCCATGCCCGAGACCGAGCCGCTGCTGGTGGAACACGAACAGTGCAAAGTGGAATTGGATGAAGATGCGTTCCTGCCCGAAGATTACGTGAGCCGTGCCGAAGAGCGCGTCGCGATTTATCGCCGCGTGGCCGAGGCGCAGAATCTCAAAGAGATCGAAGCGATCACGGAAGAGTTGCGCGACCGCTTCGGACGTTTGCCTGGCCCCGCGCAAAACTTGTTGGGCCTCGCGAGCGTGCGATTGTTGGGCACGAGATTGGGCTTGCGCACGTTGCGCATTTTGACGAAAGAGAGCTTCGGCGTTTTCAGCGACGAGGTGCGGCCACAGCAAGGGGAACCGTTCAAAAATTGGGTCGGTTCAATCGTGCAGCGCGCCGCAGTGCCCATTGAGTTTTTTCAAAACGGAGGCCTCGGTTTCCGCATGCGCGTGCCCAAAGGACAATACTCTCTGCCCGCGACCGTGAAGTTGTTGGCGAGTTTGCAGAAGTGATGGACTATTTTGGATTAGTTAAAGTATTCTGGCTGAATATGAAAACTGCAAATCCAAATCAGATTTTTAAAAGTCTAGTTGACAATGGGATTGATTTTCTAGAACGTTCAGTTGCCGAGCTTGAAGAACGACCCAAATACGCAGTTATTAATTTCTGCTCTGCAATCGAGCTTTTTCTAAAGGCTAGATTAATGCTAGAACATTGGGCGCTGTTAATTACAAAACCCGAGAAAGCCGATTTAGACGATTTCAATGGTGGCAACTTTCAGTCTATTCAGATTGAAGAAGCTATGCGACGCCTTCGAAGCATTTCTAAACAGGATTTTTCAAAAGAAGAAATAGCGTGCTTTAACCAGATTCGTGAACACCGAAATAAGTTGGTGCATTTTTTTCATCCACGTTATGTCAGTAAGCCCGATGATGCTACGATTACAGAAGTTGTGGTTGAACAGTTTAGAGGATGGTATTATTTGCATAAGTTGCTTACAAAAAAGTGGAGAAAAGAATTTGACGAGTTTTCAGGCCGTATAAGCCAGATCAATAGGCTAATGCTTCAGAAGCGAGAATATCTAAAAGCAAAATTCGAAGCCCTCAAGCTGCAAATACGAGAAGAGCAGAAACAAGGGATCCGATTTGAATCGTGCTTCTTCTGTGAATATGAATCAAGTCGTGAGAAGGAAATTGTTGGAGAGTTGGTAAGCGCAGATTGTTTAGTGTGTGAGCAAAACACAACTTATTTGAAAGTTGTTTGCCCCGATTGTTGCGGCAATGTTTCGATTTATGAATTAGGACAAGGCACATGTAAAAAATGTGGAAGGGAAATAGATCTTGATTATCTTGTCGAAACCTATGGAGGCAAAAAATGCCCCAAGGACGAGATGATCGATCCTAGTCGCGCTTATTGCGATGAATGCGCCTTTGTTGAGTTTCCGACAGTTGTTCTGTTTAATGATAAAGGTTGGCTGTGTTTGTCATGTTTGACATTGCATGAAAAGGTTGGGGAGTGCAGATATTGCAATAGCTTTGTGGCAGGAGATCTCGAGTATAGCTATTTGTCGGGATGTGTTATGTGTGAAGGAAAAATTGGGGATTTAGGGGATGACTGAAGTTCTTAAAAGGTACTGCAATGGTGTATTGTTTAGTCGGAGGCAAGCCGCTCTTCGCGGGAACGCGCATCACCGTTGCGCTAATCTTAGAGAAGCTGGCAGCGGGTGAGACCATCAATCAAGTTTTGCAAACGCATCTATGAAAATTATCGGTCTCACTTCCGAAAACAGCCGAGCAGTAGAGCAAACCGCAATCATGCTGATGGACGGTTTTCGTGATACCGGCTCAACCTCCTGGCTCAATCTTGATGATGCGCTATCGGAAGTAAAAGAGTCTTTTCAACCCAATCGCATAAGCAGAATCGCCGTTGATGAAGCGGGCAACGTGCAAGGCTGGATCGGCGGACTTGAAGAGTATGACGGAAATGTTTGGGAGCTTCATCCTTTAGTCGTCCGCGGTTCTATTTTTGAATAAGGATGAAAATGCAAACTCAACTCATCGAATCAAATCCCAACGTCATGATGGGCAAGCCCGTTGTTGCCGGAACTCGCATCACCGTTGAACTGATCTTAGAAAAGCTTGCAGCGGGCGAGACCATCGACCAACTTTTGGAAGCGCATCCGCGCTTAACCAAGCAGGCGATCCAAGCAGCTAGCGAATTTGCTGAACGAGCGAACGAAATGCCGAATGCGTTCAGCGTTATTTAACCAGGAATGATTCGCATTCGACCAAAACAATGAACGCCAAAACGACGAAGAGAAAGCACTCCGCTAAACGCGACAATGCAGCGTTCGATGACATGCTGCCAGAATACGATTTCGATTATAGCAAAGCCAAGCCGAATCGCTTTGCCGAGCGCGTCTACAAGAATCGCCGCGTCGTGATTCTTGACGCGGACATTTCGAAAATTTTTACCTCTACCGAATCAGTTAATGCGGTTCTGCGCGCGCTCATCGCTACGATGCCAAAGGCCGCGAAAACGAAAGCGAAGCGCAAGCCCTCGCGACGAAGTATCGCGCCAAGCCGTGAAACTGCAACAGCCTAAACGTTTTGCGATGATTGAACTTCCCAAAGATACGACCATCGTCTTGTGAAATTGTGCCATGATGCCCCGATTGAAACCGTTGGCAGAGATCACGCGCGCCGCAATGCAAGTCCTCTACAAAGAGATCGGCCCCGTGAACACGATTCGATTTCTCAACCAATTCACGACAGGGCATGGCAACTACACAGCCGAGCGCGAGCAGCTTGTCGGAGATTTGTCACTCGATGAAATCGTCTCCGAGATAAAGCAAGCGCGAGAAAAATGAAACCGCTCAAACTCGCAGATGCTTTCAAGCCGCCTTTGAGTAAAACCTTTAGCCCGAGTGGAGATTCAAAATGCAGTCCCAACTCATCGAATCTCATCCGAACATCATGATGGGCAAGCCGGTTGTTGCGGGAACGCGCATCACCGTTGAGCTTATCTTGGAGAAGCTGACAGCGGGTGAGACCATTGATCAAATTTTGGAAGCGCACCCGCGCTTAACCAAGGCCGCTATTCAAGCAGCCATAGAGTTTGCGGCGCCCAAACGTAATCGAAGGGCCACTCTCCTAAAACACGCGGGCGCGATTGAAAGCCAATTCAGTGATACATCGCTCAAAGTAGACGAGTTGGTTTATGGAAAGTGAGTTTTGAAACGGGCGATATAAAATCTACGCGCTGGTCGAGGTCGCGGCACAAATAGTCAGCTCATAAAGATGGCATATAAAATCGAATTTGCCGATTCGACGAAAGAGCACTTGAAAAGCTTGACTGCAAATCAACGTGCCGTAATCTTCGCTGCCGTCAAAAAGCAACTCGTTCACGAGCCTTTTGTCAAAACAAGAAATAGAAAACCAATCGAAAGCCATCCCGTTGCGCCGTGGGAGCTTCGTGTCGGCGACCTTCGCGTTTTCTATGATCTCTCGCCGGATGAGCCAGACGTTGTTGAAATCCTGGCAATCGGTATCAAAGAAGGCTCCAAATTGCTAATAGCCGGAAAGGTGGTGCACTTATGAAAACTCTCGAACTCGCACATGCCTCGATGCCGCTCTCGGAATACGCAAAAGAGCTGCGCGACGAGATCATCGTATTGACTTCCAATAATCAACCCGTTGCAGCCATCGTATCGTTGCAATATGTTGACGCCTCGGATTTGGAGTCGTTATCTCTCAACTCGAACCCGCAGTTTATGGCAATCATTCAGCAAGCGAGACAAGAGTTGAGAAACGGGAAAAAGTTGTCGCTTGAGGAAATGGAACGCGAGTTTGCTGAAGACAAATAAGGCAGACGACGTGATGCAAGATGACATCGCTATCTCCGTCGCGCAAGC
>JABWAN010001089.1 GCA_013361015.1 Candidatus Zhuqueibacterota bacterium
GATACCCAAATTGAGACTCTACCGTGAATTTCCAATTATTGCGCGAGCAATCCCACAGTTGCTGCTTGCAATCCTTCCGAGGTGGCGCTTAGAGAAATGCTTCCAACTTTTCCGTTCGACTGCACAACCACGAGACACATGCCATGAAACGCTTTGCGGGAATTTGCCTTAAACGGCTCATGGCTGGTTTGAAGTCCGTTGTCGACGCCGACAATTTTTCCTTCTCCTTGTATTTCGAAGTTGATCAAGTTATCGGCGCGCGGCGCCAACGTGCCTTCGGCATCGACCACTTTCACAGTGATGAACGAAAGATCGTGGCCGTCTGCTTGAATGCGGTCGCGGTCAGCCTCCAGAATGATGCGATCCGGCTTGCCCGCGGTTTTGATTTCGCGCGTGAGGGAGGGTTGGCTCTCTGCGCGACCAATAGCTTTAAGCACGCCCGGCGCAAAAGGCACGCGCCATACCAACTGGCAAACTTCATCGGTTTTTTGTTTTACGCCGAATGAAGCTCCATTCACGAACAATTCCACGTCATCAAAATTCGTGTATGCCCACACATCGATGGTATCGCCCGCGCTCCAATTCCAATGGGGAAAAATGTGCAGCACCGGTTTGTTGGTCCACTCGCTTTGATAGAAGTAATAGGAGTCTTTCGGAAAGCCGGCGAGATCGACGATGCCGAAATAGGAGCTGCGCGCGGGCCAGGGATACGGCGTCGGCTCGCCGAGGTAATCAAATCCGGTCCAAATAAACATGCCGGAAAGAAAATCGTGCTTCTTAATGATGGGCCACGTTTCTTGATGGGTTGATCCCCACGGCGTGCTGCAATTGTCATAGGCGGAACAAGTATAATCCGGATTGCCGTCCAACAGTGGCAGATCCCAGCGCGGCGGCCAGCGGCGGATTTTATCGGAAGGCATATCATACGACCCGCGCGAGGCGAGCGCCGAATTGGTTTCGGAGCCGAGGAATTTCTGTCCCGGGAAAGTCTTGAGGAAATTCGCAAACACGTCTTGGTGGTAGTTGATGCCGATGAGATCGAGCGCGCCGGATTTGATGAGGCTGTTTCCCGGCCAGGGATGATCGCAACCGGCCGTGATCGGGCGAGTCGCATCAAGGTTTTTCACGATCGCGGCCAATTCTTGCGCGAGCGCGACTCCGGTGCTGTCGCCTTGCTCACGCACTTCATTGCCGATGCTCCACATGAACACGCTGGGGTGATTGCGATCGCGCAGCACCAGATCTTCCAGGTCGCGTTTGTGCCACTCGTCCCAATAGAGATGATAATCAAAAGGCGCCTTTTGCTTTTTCCACACATCGAAAGCTTCATCCATTACGATGAAGCCCATTTTATCGCAGAGATCGAGCAGTTCGGGCGCGGGCGGATTGTGTGAGGTGCGAATACCGTTGCAGCCCATGGCTTTTAGTATTTCCAACTGACGTGCCAACGCGCGCGTGTTGACGGCGGCACCTAGGCAACCCAAGTCATGATGATTGCACACGCCCTTGATCTTCACCGGTTTGTTGTTCAGAAAGAAACCCTTCTCCACGTCAAAAGTGAAAGTGCGGATGCCAAAAGTCGTCTCATCGTCATCAATGGGCTTGTCCTCCGCCTCAATAGCAGAAACGGCGCGATAAAGAGCGGGAGCTTCGAGCGACCATAAGATTGGATTGTGCACTGTGAGGCTCTGCATAAACTCGAACACTGCCTGTTTCGGCACAATCTGCCTGGAGGTCGCAACGCCGACGCTTTTTCCGGCTTGATCGAGTATCGTCGTTTTCAGCGTCACGGTGCGATCCTGTTGAGCGGCATTGCGCACTTTGGTCCGAATCGCGACGCGAGCTGATTGCGCGCTCACCTCGGGCGTGGTCACGAAAGTGCCCCAATGCTCCACAAAAATTTTCTCGGTCGTCACCAGCCACACGTTTCGATAGATGCCCGAACCGGAGTACCAGCGCGAATTGGGCTGCTGCGAATTGTCGACCTTCACCGCCACTACGTTTTCTGCGCCGCCATATTTCAGGAACGGCGTCAACTCATAGCGAAACGAGATGTAGCCATAGGGACGTTTGCCCAAGTAATGGCCATTAATCCACACCTCGCTGTTGCAA
>JABWAN010001090.1 GCA_013361015.1 Candidatus Zhuqueibacterota bacterium
CGGTCAAAGCTATGCGCTACACCGCGAATCTCGTCGGCATCGAACACGTTGCCCTCGGCTCCGATTTCGATGGCGCGATCCGCGCGCCGATTGACGCGAGCAACATGGCGCAAATTACACAAGCGCTCAGCGAGGAAGGCTTCACTTCGGAAGAGATTTACAAAATCATGGGTGGAAATGTATTGCGCGTGTTGTTGGAAGCGCTGCCGGAAGAATGAACATATACTCGACGCGATGGTTTAGCCGCAGCTTTTGTAAAATTTTCATGATTACGTTCACGGCAGTGTAACAAAAGTGTTTTGCGGCTGCACAAATGTTTCAGCTTGAGCCAAAAACGCGACATTGAGGCTTATCGGTAGATTTGAGCGCTGCCTTGAAACTCCATGAGTTAGCCTGAAATAAAGATTTTGCCATCTTTCCTCCTCGTTGTCGCAGCGAAGTGGCATCGGTTTTGAAGAATGCTAAGCCACCTTATATCCTATTAGGAGGAAAGATGTATAAGAACAGATTTCAAAATCGCGTTGCCGGATTGGATTTCTGGCCATACTGGCTTCTGCAAATCACACGGAAACACCGCCGCCACTACTCTTTGAAAGTGCACGCACAATTAGAGCACGGAGATATCATTGTGGGTTGGCAAAAAGGTGGGATGAATCCCGAGTTGTGGAATTCGGAGGAGATTGTTTTGTTGCTCGGCGACGCGGAGCCCACGCACGAAGAGTGGCGCGCGCTCAATGAGGGCAACACCTTCGCAGAGCCGCGACCGATCTGGTTTTCGGAGCTGCAGGCTTCGGGCTTGATGGTGATTGCGCAAGAGCATCCGCAACACGGACGCCTGTTCGGCCGGCTGCGCCAGATGAATCGCGCCACATATGAAGCCATGGGCTGGATGGGGCGCACGCCTGTCAATACCTCTTATGCCGCAATCGTCCGCAACTAGTGCATCTTTTCAAACACTCCCAGCACGCGATTCTTCTTAACATTGTCCCAAGAAAAATATTTTCCGTTCATGGCAATATACACGCCCGGCGGCAGCGCTTGCACGAATGAAAGCGCGCTGCCGAGGTTGAACAAGCCGTCGGAGCTACCAAACGCATAAGGCACCATCGCGCCCGTGAGCACGATGGTCTTCTGCATTTGCACCGTGGCCAGTACTTTCGCGGTCTCGACCATCGTGTCCGTGCCGTGCGTAATCACGATCTTATCATGCACACACTGCTGGCAATGTTCCAAAATGATTTTGCGGTGGGCGTCAGTCATATCGAGGCTATCGATCATCATGAGTGTATCGATCTCGATGTCAAGCCCGCAGCGGCCGCGCGTCAGCATCTCCTGCACGTGGGTGTTTTTGAAAAAGAGCGTGCCGTTGATTTCATCGTACTCTTTATCGAACGTGCCGCCGGTGATGATAATCTTGATGAGCATGGGATACTCCAGCTAGATTCCGGCATAATCTTAAATTTCAAAGGATTGCAAGCCAACTCGATTTGGTGAAACAACTTGTTCAGATGATAGAATGTTCCGAGCGAACAGCGCGAACGGAGTATCTGCTGTCAACAGAAGTGTGGTAGCAAAGACCGTAGTCGAAAACTACCACCCACGCTTGTTCCGCGCCAAACTTATCTCCCGTCCAAATCCACCTTATAGTCTGATCAAAACTCGATTCAAGATACAAATCACCATACTTTGCCGGTTCCATCAGCGACATAGCTTCTTCCAATGTCGGTAAGCGCCAGTTATTGTAATTTGCAAAGCACTTGGCATTCAAATCGTAAATATATTTTTCAGCCTTGGCATAAGTCATAGAATGTGACGAGCCAGACTGTTGCCACATCAAGCCAGTAGTGTGATCAATCACAATGCCTTTGCGCAAATGCTGCTCATACAAATGTATGCTTCCGTTTCCATCTCTATGCCAATGGCTAGCAAAAAAGCCGTGCTTTTCGAGCATAGTTTGAGCCTCTTCCTCACTCAAGTTCGTCGTCGATTGCGAACGCAAATTGAGGCGAAATTCGTTTGAGGTCGCGGAATTGACATCAAAAGGCAAGGGCCTTCCCTCGGCGATGTGTTGCCGAATCATATCCCAAAAGAAGACTTTCATGAAAAG
>JABWAN010001091.1 GCA_013361015.1 Candidatus Zhuqueibacterota bacterium
GCACTGGGAGCAATGCAAAAATGCTCTCCGGAGATCTGGCGAGCTACTTGAGCGGCCGCTATGTCGAGATCAAAGTCTTTGGCTTGTCCTTTCCGGAGTTTTTGGCTTTTCATCGTTTGCAAAACACGCCCGAGGCGCTGGTGCAATATCTCAAGTTCGGCGGGTTGCCGTATCTGATGAATCTGCGCTTGGAAGAAAACATCGTTTTTGATTACCTGCGAAACGTCTATAACACGATCCTTCTGAAGGATATTGTGGCGCGGCACCAGATTCGAAACGTCTCCTTTCTGGAAAACCTGGTCAAATATCTGGCCGACAATGTCGGCAGTATTCTGTCGGCGAAACGCATCACGGATTTTCTGAAATCGCAACGCATCACACTTTCACCCAACGTAGTGTTGAATTATCTCTCCTACCTGGTTTCGGCCTTCTTCGTTTTCAAAGTGCCGCGCGCGGAAGTTTACGGCCGAAAAATTTTTGAAATTGGCGATAAGTATTGCTTTGAAGATTTGGGACTGCGGCACACCGTGGTTGGCTATCAACAGCGCGACATCAACAAGGTGCTCGAGAATTTGGTCTTCTCGCACCTGGCAATTTCAGGTTATCACGTCACCGTCGGGAAGATGGGTGATAAAGAAATCGATTTCATTGCCACGCGCGAAAATGAAAAGCTGTACGTGCAAGTTGCTTATCTCATTCCGCACGAAAAAGCGTGGGAGCGGGAGTTCAACAACCTGCTGGCGATCAAAGACAACTATCCCAAGATTGTCGTGTCCATGGACGAAGCGATCGGGAAGCAGTTTCAGGGCATTGGTCATATGCATATTCGAAATTTTCTCAGTGAATATCGCTGACGAGGTTTTCCGCTGGAATGCAAAATCGAGCTTGTCTGTAGAACCAAGCATTTTCGATATTAGAAAGCCCTCCGCAAGCTTGAAGCGGCATTACATCACGATGTAACGTCGGAGCGGGTTTGCGCGAGGCAATACAGCTTGGCGTAATAGACTGCGCAGGCTTCCAAGGAACATTGCACACCGGCGTAACGGGCGGCGCAGGTTTGTAGCGGGCATTACAGACCGGGTTCTGCGCGGTTCAGGGTTCGAGGGGACATTGCACGGCGGCGGAACGGCTGGCGCAAGCTTGGAACGAACATACTTTGGTGTTGCTGCCAGCAGAACCACACAATAATTTTCCTCTTCTCTAAGACCACGAATGATGCGAAGAACTGCCCATGCTTAATTTGCGTTTGTCGGCACAGACAACTTTTGAGGCGTGGAAAAGCTATTGAAACGACGATCCTATTTAGAATGGCCTGCTCGTGGCAGTGCCGTTTCACTCAACGCGACAAGCCGTAACCCAGAAGCTTTTTGTAAACGGATTGTCGAGGTAGGCGGAAGAACCATGGATGCTTTATTCGCTTACGGAATAATTTTGCTCTAATGCAGCAGTAATGGACTAACAGTTTTTCACGGGAGAGAAGCAAAATGTTGGGCATAGCATTGGGGCTGTTACAGCTTTAACTCCGACCTCAATAGGGCTGGGAGCATGTGCTTGTGCGGGTCTGAATTCGAGCCGATTGCGGCCCCATTCCATTTTTTTATTCTCACCTTTCTGCATTCCCATCAGTAAGAGCAAGAAGCTCTACATGCTAACCACGCGGGTCATCTACGCCAGGCACGCTGGCCGCAGATCTCACGGCGGCCAAACCGGTTTTGACGCATGCCTGGCATTGCGCAAGCAGTTTGATGTCCGGCCGGTTGTATAGAAATCATTTATACCTACCCGCACTAATGGAAAAAGGTTTTCTTCCTAAAGGCTAGGGCTCATGACTGGCACGTCATTATCGCACTATCGCATCGCAGAGAAACTTGGTGAAGGCGGCATGGGTGTGGTTTACAAGGCTTTTGACACGCGTCTCTTGCGTCCGGTCGCCATCAAAATTCTCCCGCCCCAACTTGTGGCCGACGAAAGAAATTTACTGTGCTTCACTCAGGAAGCACAAACCGCCTCGGCGCTGAATCATCCTAATATTTGCACCATTCACGACATTGACGAACAGGACGGCATTCACTTCATCGTCATGGAACTCGTGGAAGGGGA